>NZ_JAEQCX010000185.1:0-8918 GCF_020738035.1 Microcoleus sp. PH2017_28_MFU_U_A | reverse complement strand
TAGGTATAATATTTGACATCCATACCGAAACATTAACCTATTCATATTCACTCATTTATTTATTATACATCGCTGATGTTATTAAATTTTCATTCCTTATTTTCCTAATGGTTTTGACCAAGCCGCTCCCAGTTATCGTACTGCTTTGTCGAGCTATATAGCTCCCTACCTCCAAAGCAACAAACCATTAGTGCTTCTGCCTGACTGGTCTCAAAATAATGAGTCAGCTATTCCCGATTCTGGCTTCACGGAGGCAGCAGCAGATAGTTTCTTTGCCTCGCTGGTGCAGCTAGATCAATCGCTAGGAGGTGGTGCTAACTTCGACAGCCAAGGGAATTTTGTTCGCTCTCAGGGGGCAATTTTCAATTCGCCACTGCACTTTGTTGGCTTCAGTCGGGGGACTGTGGTCAATAGCGAAATCATTCAGCGTGTAGGGACTTACTTCCCTCTAGCTGGCGGGAAGGAGAATTCTCTGTTTCGCGACCTCCAGATGACTACATTAGATCCTCATGATTTTGACCAACCAAGTTTTTCGGTACAGTTACCATTTCTAGGAGAAGCGGGATTTGCAGATTTCCGCGAACCGAAGGTTCAGGTTTGGAAGAATGTGACTTTTGCGGACAACTACTACCAAACGGTGCCCAGGCTAGACCAAGGCATTCCACAAATTCCTACGCTGACACCTGCGGGTCGAGACATTCCCAATTTGAGCGGGCCCGATGCTCTGCGAACAGAGATTAGAGCAGGTCTCAAATTTCCCAGAAACAGTGCGGGGGAACTTCTAGGGAAGCCTGACGAAACGGTTTTCTTGGGTACTCGACGCAATGCTGATGGTTATGAAAATAGTTTACCTGGGTTTACGAAAGACGATCTCACTGGGGGAACGCACGGGAGAGTCCTGACGTGGTATGCGGGGACTGCTGACCTAGGACTAACTGAGTATCGCCAAAATTCTTCTAGTACGCAACCTGTTGACCCGATCTCGCGGCGTCGGGGTGATGGGCATTACGAGCAACTATTTGACAGAGACTTTTCTTTCAGTGGAACTCCTCAAGACCCTCGTGTCAACCCCTGGTACACGCCTAAATATAGCGGGCAACCTAACTTTTCTCTGGGTGCTGCTAATGCTCCTAATGAGGGTATTGGTACTGGTTGGTTCTATTCTGTTCTTGGAGGTGGTTTGACTAAAGATCCGAATACGGGTGCGATCGCTAATTTACGACCGACTAATAATGTGGAGCGCGTGCCTCTTTCTTTTGACAATACAGCGGAAAGTCGGATGCGGGGTGATTTTGCGGTTCCTACTCTTTTTGGTGGCAACTTTGATGCTGTCTTTAATCCGCGTAGTTTGTTCCGAAATGCGATTAGTAATGCGATTCCGGGCTGGTCTTTTCACGGCGGTACGTCAAATATTGCGTCGCCGACAAGTAGGTTAGTTGATTGGAGGGATATTCCCGCACTTAACGAACCTCGTACCATCAAGAATGAGAAGGGAGCTAACTTATCACTAAATTACCTGGAACAGTTGGGCATTACTGAACCTAACAATGCCTTGAAATTAACATCGGGAGATAGCATCACACACAATCGCTTTGTCGTGCCTGACTGGGGAACATTACGTTTTAACCTTCATGTTCCTCAACTCACTAACGGAGAACTTAAGGTCTCTATCAAAGGAGATGCACCAGGGTACGACGAATATCAACCTATTGGAGTTATTGTTCTAAGTGCAGCAGAAAATAAAAATTCCAGCTCACAAACTTCTTACCCCTCAGATCGATTCAGGATTGGCTTTGGTACTACAGGATTTGAAACATTTCATATAGATGAGATACCCCAAGACCTGCGAGGAAAATCAGCTACACTAAAGTTTGAATTAAATGGTGGTGAAGTTTTCTTAGATGATGTCTTCTTTAAAAGCACTCACCTCAAATTCGGTAATCCTGCTTACAATGGAGAAGAAGCTCGCCGTGACCCTGCCCAACAAAACAACTACCTATTAGAGAAGCCACAATATACAGTGTCTTACGATAACAACTCTAAAAATCCCAAATGGGTAACTTGGCAATTAAACCGTTCCTGGCTGGGTGAGTTAACAAGAAGCGGTGTATTCAAGTCCGATGAAACCTTACCTATTCCTTTTAGTCCGCTAGTTACAAGTGAGGATTACAAAGGCTATCCAAACAACCTCTACGACCGCGGTCACATGGCAACTTCCGAACAACGAAACCGAGATAAGAAGGATATGTTGTCTACATTTCTTATGACGAATGCACTTCCGCAATACCCTGGAAATAATGTTAGTAATACCGCGTGGCGAAACCTTGAAGAATATTGCTACCAGTTAGCATTAGAAGGTAAAGAACTTTACATTACTGCTGGTGGATATGGAACATTAGGAACAATTAACGATAAAATGATCAATGTTCCTGATTATACTTGGAAAAATATCTTGGTCTTGGATCACCCGGGTTTAGGCATAAATGATATCACAGCAGCCAACACAAATGTTATCTCTGTAATAACGCCTAATAGACCAGCACCAACCGATTTTTCGACCCCAATACCGCATCCGCTAAATGGTTTGTTGCCATCGTCGGAACATCGTTCTCCTATAACAAGCTTGGCTCAGTGGAGAGATTGGCAAACCTGGACTGTTACGACTGTCGATCTTAAACGTCTTACCGGTCTTGACCTTCTATCCAATCTTGACTAGCTCTTGTGCAGACACTTAGGAGCTAAGTGGAAATAGATTCATTACTTGGTATGGCACAAGAGCATTGTGATTGGCTACCTAAATTTCCGTGACTAGGCTGGCACTAATTTAGTAAATGTTCAATACCTGTTATTTTGTACTAACAACTACTAAAGATTGTTCCATCTGGCATTGTGGCATTGTTGAAATTAATCCGTTCTAGCCGTAGACTTATTATCCCACGTATAACAATCCCTTCTGCACCTATAAGGCAAGCATTACTCAGGTTAACATTTTCCATAGAAACATCTTCTAGTTTGCTCCCACTGAAATCGGCTCTGCGAAAGTCAGTATTTGTGATTAAAACCTGTAGCAGATAGGCCCCCCTCAAATTAGCATCTGCTAAATTACTGTTATCAATACGGCATTCAAATAGATGAACACCTGTCAAATAGGCATTTTCTAAGTTAATACTTTCTAAGGAGAGACCACTCAAGTACGCACCAGACAGACTTGCCTGCCAGAAGTTAGTACCATTTAAGGTGGTATTGCTGAGGTCAACACCATTTAAGTTGGCCTGAAAAAAATTGGTTTTATTCAACATAGCACCACTTAGTTTTGCACCCTTTAAACTTGCATAATTAAGTTCAGCATCATTCAATATGATACCACCAAGGTCTGCACCATTCAATTTTGCATGGCTCAAATTAATACCAGTAAAATCTCTCTCACCCCTAGCATACCTTCTGAGTAATTCTTCGGTATCCATAACTTTTGTCCTTAGTTTATAATCATTGTAAGCTCTTAATAATACCTTATTTTTTGACTGAAAGGAAGGGTATGGGTACTGGTTGGTTCTATTCTGTTCTGGGAGGTGGGTTGACTAAAGATCCTAATACGGGTGCGATCGCTAATTTACGACCGACTAATAATGTGGAGCGCGTGCCTCTTTCTTTTGACAATACAGCGGAAAGGCGGATGCGGGGAGATTTTGCGATTCCTACTCTTTTTGGTGGCAACTTTGATGCTGTCTTTAATCCGCGTAGTTTGTTCCGAAATGCTATTAGTAATGCGATTCCGGGCTGGTCTTTTCACGGCGGTACGTCAAATATTGCGTCGCCGACAAGTAAGTTGGTTGATTGGAGGGATATTCCTAGTCTCGACAATTACAGACCAGAGGTAGGGTACGATCCAGCTCAACCTAACTACGCTCTGAGATTAACATCTGGTGACAGCATTACACACAATCAGTTTGTTGTGCCTGACTGGGGTGCGTTGCGATTTAATCTTCATGTTCCTAATCCTAATGGTGGCACGTTAAAGGTTTCTATGAAAGGCGATGAACCTGGTTATGAAAATTATCAACCCATAGGTAACATTGACTTGAGAGTAGCCGATGGTCGAGTCAATCCCGGTGCCTTACCAGAAATAGCTTACCCTATAGGCTATGCTGATACTGACACTAACCGCATTGGTTATGGTAATTTAGGGTTTGAAACTTTCCACGTTGATGTACCTGAAGTATTGCGTGGTAAGTCAGCTAAGCTGAAGTTTGAGTTAGAAGGGAATAATACGGTTTATTTGGATGATGTCTTTTTTAAGAGCACTCACCTCATGTTTGGTAATCCTACTTTAAACGGACAAGTAGCTAGACCTGATGCTGCGAACAATGCCAACAATTATCTGATTGAAAAGCCACAGTATTCGCTCTCTTATAATGAGAGTAACAAAGGTTCTAATTGGGTTAGTTGGCAAATCAACAAAACGTGGTTGGGCAATCTTGGATCACCACAGGGGGGTGGTGCAGAGCCTTACGATCCTTTCCCTTGGAGGTCAGATAGCGCACTTCCCAGTGAATTAGATACAACCGAGGGATGGGAATACCGAAATAGTGGTTTTGACCGAGGTCACTTGACTGCTAGAGAACAGCGTCAAAGAACTCAGAAAGATCAGTTTGCTACATTCCTGACAACGAACTTACTTCCACAAGAACCAGGGGAGAATCAAAGAGGAGCATGGCGAGCGTTAGAAGTCTTTAGTAAGGGAATTGTTAAGGATCGTGGTTGGGAATTGTATAACATTGCGGGTGGATATGAATCGTATAATGACGAATTACCACCCGATAACCCCCTCAATATAGAGAACATTAATCTTCCTGAATTCATGTGGAAAGTGATTGTACCTCTAAGACCTGGACAAGGTATAGCAGATGTAACAGCAAATACACCTGTAATAGCTGTCATGCTACCTAATTTTCCTAATTATCCCGGTACAACGCGAATACCGTGGTTTGATCCGGAAAACATAACTACTGTTGACAGGATTGAAGAACTTACAGGTCTTGACCTTCTCTCCAACCTCCCAGATGAAATTGAAAATATATTGGAGAGCCGATCCTATATTGGTTCAGTGACAGTTAATGATTTTCCAAATGTAGTTACCTAAGTTTTGGTAGTAGCTAACACTTGGCAATAATTGCTTAACTAGCGAGGGCGAATCAATTCTTCCTCGCTACTTTTAATACAGAAAACTTATTTACTGACAATGGTCATTCCTAATACTGCCATCTGGCATAGTTGTATTACACAAAATTGCGCCCCTAATTCTGTTAATGTTAGCCATATCTAAATTGATGAAAGATTCACTTAAGTCTACATTGGTTAAATTAGCTCCATCTAGCGAAGGCTCCTCTAAATTTGTATCTCTTAAGCAAGCCCCTGTTAAATTGGCATTGCAAAGAGCGCTTTGTGTCAAATTAGCTTCGCTCAAATTAGCACCGCTCAAGTCAGTTGCTTCCCATATAGCTTCAGCTATACTTGCCCCGCTGAGGTTAGCTCCCCTTAAGTTGGCTCCTGTTGAGTCAGTACAATCCAAATTTGCCCCACTTAAGTCAGCTCCACTCAGATCGATTCGGCATAATTCGGCAGAAGATAAACTAGCATTGCTAAGATTGACCCCCGATAGGTCAGCTTCAGCTAGCTTAGCCCAATCAAGTTGAGCATCGCTTAAGTTAGCACCGCTGAGATTAACAAGACTCAGATTTGCTTTAGTCAAGTTAGCACCGCTGAGATTGATACCGCTCAAGTCATTTTGACCTGGTTCTAGGTCTTCGACGTATGTCACGTCAGCAACGTTTAAGTTAGCACGACTTAAATCAACTCCAGAGAAATCCCTCTCTCCCGCAGCGTAACGCCTATATAGTTCTTCAACGTCCATAGCTTTCTTATGCAAGTTGTTTATGCTTTCATATTAGCACGCACTTTCACTCTTACCTTTTATGAATAAAATTCTGATTATTTCTGGTCTCCTATCGCTACTCAAAACTGTTAAATTAATATTGGTATAATATTAAATTTATAAGTTTATTTACTCAATCCAATCGGGTCCCTCTACGAATTCTCCCCCTGGTTCAATGGTTTTGCAGACAAAAGCTCCTATCCCACTGCCAAAACCTTTGACACCTGTCAGGTTGGTTGCCACCAAAATAACATTTTCAGTTTTGGTTCTCTCGCAGTCAGCCTCGGTCAAATCAGCACCACTCAAAATAGCATCTCTTAAGTCGGCATCGTTCAGATTAGCTTTTCTCAGATTCGCACCGCTGAGGTCGGCATTTCTTAGATTAGCCCCGCTCAGATTCGCGCCACTTAGGTTAGTACCAAGCATTCTAGCTCCTGGCAAGTGAGCATTACTCAAATTGGCATTGCTCAAATTGAGAGTCATAAGGTGGGCTTTGCTCAAATTGATTCCACTTAGGTCAACCCCGCTCAGGGCAGTGTTATTAACCTTAATTCCCGCAAAATTTCTCTCCCCAGCAGCGTACTGTTCGAGCAATTTACGAACTTCTATATATCGTGGATTTGGAGGCTCAAAACTAACTTCATCAAGAGTAGTATTGCGGAATATAGCTTGCTCCAAGTTAGCAGAGGCAAGACTCACAATATACAAAGAAGCATTACTCAAGTTGGCACCAGTTAGATTAGCACCCATGAGGTAAACTTCATTGAGTTCAGCATTGCTCAAGTTAATATCAGTTAAATCAGCGTTCTCTAAAATAATATAGCGATCGCAAATCATTCGTAAATTAATTAAGGGTTGGAGCGAGCAGCAGTTCCATTGAGTGTTGGTTCAAAAATACCAAATTTGTGTAACTTGGGAAAGTCAAAGCTTTGTTCCTGTATGGTAAAATTGAAGAACCATTTAAGCAAGGAAAAAGAACCGATCCGATTCCCAAATTTTCTCACCCAAGTCTTGGCATGAAGCCAAATATCTTCGACTGGATTCTGCTCCGGAGCATTAGGAGCAAACAGGACACAAGTTAAAGGCCATTCAGCCCGCTCAGACCCTTGATTAATTTCTTCTAGGTAAGCTTTCATTTCTTTATATTTGTGATAGCTGGCTCCATCCCAAATAATCAAATGTCTGGCTTCGGGATTTAAAGATTGTAAGTCTTTTAAGAAAGCCACTGTATTCTCAGAATTTGCCCTTGCATATTCTCGCAGAACAAACTGTTTTGTTAAATAATTTACTGCGCCATAATAAGTTTGTTTTTCTCTCTGATTCACCACTGGTATTTCTATTCTCTCGTTGCGCCTTCCCCAAAGATAACCACAGACATCTCCCCACAATAGATGACACTCATCAATCAAATACACCACAAGCTTTCTCGATTCTATAGCTGAGCGGTGTTCTTCCAGAATTTCACAGATTTCTTGGTGCTTTTTTTTGACGAGTTCTTCATCACGTTTTGGATTTTTTTTTGAGATTTTTTCCAGCTAATTCCCGCTGAATTAAAAAGTTGGTAGTAGCTAGTTTTTGATGGAAATTCAATCTGATATCGCTCGGCTATATAATTTGATAATTCGGATAAGTCCCACTGGTTTTTATTGGTTAACCATTGGATGACTTCCGCTCGTTCTTCAGGCTTAAGTTGTCCCCGCGAACCCTGATGATTTAAGCGCAACCCTTCAATTCCATGCAACGCATAATTGATTTTCCACTTACTGATAAATGGAGATGATACTCCCAATATCTTTTGAATAGTTTCGCGGCGAACCCCTTCAATTAACATGCGGATAGAAGCAGCTCTTTTAAGTTCTCTTGGGTCGGGATTGCTGGCAATAAAATTTTCGAGTTCCCATAAAGCTTGGACTTCATGCTCCACAAATTTTTCTGCCGATTTCTTTGGGGACATCTCAACTCCTACTGAGATTTACGTCCTCATTATTATACATGATTTGTGATTTACAATTCATTTGCGATCGCTATATTCCTCATTCATACCCAGAAATATTGTTCGCAATACTTCCATCTGGCATAATGGTATTGCAGAAAATAGCTTTCGCAAGGAAGCAATCTTCGATATTGGCAGCCCTCAAATTGGCATTGGTAAGGTTGGCATTATCAAAGTCGGCTTCTTTAAGAATAGTCCCACTGAGATTAGCCCCACTGAGATTGGCATCACTGAGTCCAGCTTGATCCAACTCGGCACCTTGAAGGTCAGCGCCAATCAAAAGAGCATTATCCAAGCTGGTTTCGTGAAGTATAGCCCCACTGAGGTTAACTCCTGTAAAGTTACTGCGCTGTGCAAAGGCATAGGCAAACCAAACATTTCTCAGGTTCGCCCTACTCAAGTTGGCATCTCTGATGTAAACCGCTTCCAAGTTGGCGCTTTCCAAGTTAGCTCCACTCAGATTGACCCTCTCAAGGATAGCCCCGTTCAACCAAGCATTTCTCAGAGAGGCTTCACTTAAATCAGCTTCGTCCAGAACGGCGCTACCCAGATTTGCTTCACTAAGATTAACTCCACTGAGATTAACCCCACTCAATCTAGCTCGGCTCAAATCAAGCCCGTTGAAGTCCCTCTCCCCAGCAGTATATCGTCTTAGTAGTTCTGCTTCATTTATTCTGTCCATAACTTTGTATCCTAGAGTTTATTTACAATAGACCTCTTGCAAAAAAGATATATGTTATAATTGGAAGTTTTGAATTAGACATCTCCATAATTGTGGAACAGGCATCCTGCCTGTTATTCACAGGCTTTTGGGAGATGTCTAATCAAGTAAAGCAAAACCTTCTATTATATCAGAAAATTATTTTGCAAGAGGTCTAATAATAACATAATGCTCTGACGGGGTGACAGGTCGTCTGAAAAGCATACAGGGAGATAACTCTAGACAAATCGCCTCAAAAAAGATAGGGTAAGAAAGCTTCTTACCCAAAAATA
>NZ_JAEQCX010000184.1:0-8935 GCF_020738035.1 Microcoleus sp. PH2017_28_MFU_U_A | reverse complement strand
ATTTGGAGATGTTCCAATTCCCAATCAAAATCCCAGAAATCATTTTCGGCTCCAATCTCGCATTTTTTCTCGTCTCATACCCTGATTCAGCAACGCCAAGTCCTCACTACCAACGATTTTTTATGACTGTATGATGAACACTTCTCAACCTTCATTAACTAAAACCGAATTAAGACGATCGCTCCTGAACACCCGCAAATCCCTATCAGCACCAGAATGGAGACAAAAGAGCGAGATCCTTTGCAACCACCTGCACAACTCGCCCCTATTTACCGAAGCAAAAACAATCCTCGCCTACTTTAGCTTTCGCCAAGAACCAGATTTAAGTCCCCTATTTACATCTTCTGTGGAGCCGGCATCTTGCCTGCTCAATTCTGGAGACAGGCAAGATGCCTGTCCCACAAATGCCATTCCCACCCCTAAAAAATGGGGATTTCCCCGCTGTGTCGGCAAACAGTTGTCCTGGCACATCTGGCAGCCCGGAGATGCTTTACATACTGGAGCTTATGGCATCCTAGAACCGCTGCCTGATGCTCCGAAAATAGACCGCTCAGAAGTAGATTTAATCCTCGTACCCGCTGTAGGTTGCGATGTTCGCGGCTATCGCTTGGGCTACGGCGGCGGCTATTACGATCGAATGCTCAGTTTAACTGAGTGGGAATCAAAAATTGCGATCGGCACAATCTTTGAATTTGCCTTCCTAGCCCAGCTACCAGTAGACTCCTGGGACAAAGCGCTGCACGGAGTTTGCACCGAAAGCGGGTTAGAAATGATACAGGAAAAATCCCAAAGGTCGATCGAGCAATAAATTTTCAGTAATTATCCCTAGATTCGTGTTTATATGTATCCTACTGAAAGTCCTATTTAATCTAAAATCCAAAATCTAAAATCTAAAATATTATGGCCCAGCGCTACGTTCGAGTTAAAACAACACAAGGACACATCCATTACGGTTTGCTGCAACTTAGCCGCAGCGTTCAAGTATTTGATGCACCTCCCTGGTTAAAAGGACAACCAACTGATTTGGAACTTGCACCAGATAGTTACCAAATTCTCGCCCCGTGCTCTCCCTCAAAAATTGTAGCCGTCGGCAAAAATTATGTCGATCACGCCGCCGAGATGGGAACTCCAGTACCCGAAGAACCGCTGCTGTTTTTCAAGCCTCCCAGCGCTGTCATCGCAGCAGGTGGAGCAATTCGCTATCCGCAGCAGTCGGAAAGGGTAGACTACGAAGGAGAATTGGCCTTGGTGATTGGCGAACATTGTACCAACTGCACTCCCGAACAAGCACACAGCAAAATTTGGGGCTATACGATCGCCAACGACGTAACAGCCCGAGATTTGCAAAAGCGAGACAACCAGTGGGCGAGGGCTAAAGGGTTCGATACGTTTTGTCCCTTGGGGCCTTGGATTGTCCGCGAATTGAGTCCTGCTGCACAGTTGCAGACTTTTGTCAATGGGAGCGATCGACCGATACAGTCATCTCAGATCGATCGCATGGTATTTTCCCCAGACTTTCTCGTCTCCTACATCAGTCAAATCATGACCCTAAATCCCGGCGATGTGATACTGACTGGAACGCCCCAAGGAGTTGGGCCGCTGCAAATAGGCGATCGAGTCCGCATTGAAATTGAAGGCATCGGCAGTCTTGAAAATATCGTAGTTATTGGTTATTAGTTATTAGTTATTGGTTATTGGTTATTGGTTATTGGTTATTGGTTATTAGGTTTGATCCGAATAAATAACAAATAACAACCAACAAATAACAACCAACAAATAACAACCAACAAATAACCAATAACTACTTACTAACGTACCTGCATATAAACAGCGTCCGAAATGGGAGGAATCTCTGCATAGCGTCCCAAAGCCGATTGAACCACTGCATAGAAAAATGCAGCTAAAGCGCCTAAAAACACCATATTATACAGAGTCTCTGCAATAAATGCGACTTGGAAGCCTTTTGCAAAAATTGGCAAAACCAAACCGCAGAGCATCAAAACAATGTCTAAAAGAATCGCCTGCATCGCATTAAAACGAATGAAGTGACTGATGTTTTCGTTTCTAACTACTCCTAAATACAGGGCAAAGAAAATAACCAAGCTAGCAAAGGGCAAACTATAAATTTGCATCAATGGAGATAGCGGTATCAACAACAGTTGCAGGACAGGAAACTGTGTAAACAGAAACCTACCAAAGGCAAGCCCGTCAATCAGCGGTAGCAAGTAAGGCAAAGAAGCAAAAATCCGGTCTGGAACAGTCGTAGATCCGCGCCAAGTCATAATGAACTCTCCTGAGTCGATCGATAAACTATCAATTCGCATTAAATTCAGGATAACGCAGCAGCAGGCAAGCGTTCCGACTCGCCCGGAATTTGCCCACACGAGCAAGCCGAGTAGATTCATGGGTACTTATATCAAGTCGGGTTCAATAGTCACCATTCCCGATGCCCCATTCCCGATGCCCCATCCCTCCGCTTCGCTTCGCCCAATTCCCTGTTTGCCCAATTCCCGATGCCCGATGATTATTTAATATTGGCAATGACGAAGCCCATTTGACACTCGTATCGATCGGGCAAATTTTCCGTAGGTTTGGCAACTGGATGACCGCAGCGAAGCTCTCCACCGCTCCAGCGCGGTTGGCCAGTGCGATCGGCGAGCACACAACTTTGGCAAACACACTGAGGGGCAAGCATCTGATTTTCCATTAGAATGACTAACATTTGATACCTCCGGCAGGTTCCACACCAGTAATTTCATTGTATGTCAGGAATTTGGGACAAACGGCTTAACCTGAACACAACGTAATATTTATGTCAATGGTGCGAAATCCGTAGTATGGTACAAGATCCCCAATTCCCAATCCCCAAATTTCTGAAGAGGTTGATTATTGTGACCAAGAATTTCTTGATGGTACAAGCCCCCGGATCGAGCCGTGGAATCAATCCTTGCATCTAAAATCTCAAATCCTCTCTTCCCCCGACTTGAGCCGTGGGGTCAATCCAAAATCCAAAATCTAAAATCTAAAATCGAATGACGGACACTAACTTAGACTTCCTTTCCAAAACCGATCTGCTAATTGCCGATTTAATCGGGCAAGAACTCCAGCGGCAGCGAGATCACTTAGAACTGATCGCCAGCGAAAACTTTACCTCCGCAGCCGTAATGGCAGCTCAAGGCTCAGTGCTGACCAATAAATACGCCGAAGGGCTGCCAGCGAAACGCTATTACGGCGGCTGCGAATTTATTGACGGCATCGAGCAAATCGCGATCGATCGCGCTAAAGAGCTCTTTGGCGCAGCCCACGCCAACGTCCAGCCCCACTCCGGCGCTCAAGCCAACTTTGCAGTATTTTTGAGCTTGCTAGAGCCAGGGGACGGAATTATGGGCATGGATTTGTCCCACGGCGGACACTTGACCCACGGTTCGCCGGTTAATGTATCCGGTAAATGGTTTAAAGCTTTTCACTACGGCGTCAACAAAGAAACTGAACAGCTCGACTACGACGAAATTTTGGCACAGGCTAAAGCAAACCGACCAAAATTGCTGATTTGCGGCTATTCGGCATATTCGCGAATTATCAACTTTGAAAAGTTTAGAGCGATCGCCGACGAAATTGGAGCTTACCTGCTCGCCGACATCGCCCACATTGCCGGATTAGTCGCCACAGGCCATCATCCCAGCCCCCTCGCCCACTGTCACGCAGTCACCACCACCACTCACAAAACCCTGCGCGGCCCCCGTGGCGGCTTGATTTTGACCAATGACCCCGAACTGGGCAAAAAGTTCGACAAATCAGTATTTCCCGGCACTCAAGGCGGCCCCTTAGAGCACGTGATTGCGGGCAAAGCTGTAGCTTTCGGCGAAGCATTAAAACCGGAATTTAAAACTTATTCCGGTCAAGTAATTGAAAATGCGCGGGCTTTAGCTGCACAGTTGCAGCAGCGGGGTTTAAAACTCGTTTCCGGCGGCACCGACAATCACTTAATGCTAGTAGATTTGCGATCGGCAAACATGACAGGCAAGCGAGCCGACCAATTAGTCAGCGGTGTGAATATTACTGCTAATAAAAATACGGTGCCTTTCGATCCAGCATCGCCCTTTGTCACCAGCGGTTTGAGACTCGGTTCGCCCGCGATGACGACAAGAGGAATGGGAACAGCAGAATTTACCGAGATTGGTAATATTATTGCCGATCGACTGCTAAATCCAGATGATGAAAGCGTCGCCGCCGAATGTCGGCGCCGAGTAGCCGCACTGTGCGATCGCTTCCCGTTATACCCGCACTTGTTCTTGAAAGTGCCGGCATTAGCTTAATTTTCCTGATCGGCAATGGGGAATTGGTAGTTGGAAGTGTACGGTTCAGTTGACAGTTGACAGTTGACAGTTGACAGTTGACCGAAGGAGAGCGACCTCTACCTAGAAGGAATAGGATGGGAGTAATGAATAGTCTGATTTTAATTTCTCCCGATCAAGGAGAGGCTTTCAACCAATTCTTTCTGGTAAAAAGGTAAAAGAGCTACAAAAGATTGAGAGTTGTTCCTTGCGATCTTGACAAGCAGTTTTTATCGAAAATCTCGATCGCGAAAGGCAGTTTTTACTAAAAATATTTGTCGAGCGGCGCTGGTTTGATTAACGGTATTTGTCGATCGCGAAAGATACCGCTCAACTCAGCTCGCTTGGCAAGTATGGATATCGAAAAAGTCGATCAACATTGCGATTGAAAGACGATTAATTCGAGAGGAATCATTTAAAAACCTGACAATTCGCATCCTGGCAACTTCCACTCCGGCAAATCTCCGGCTCCCAAACCCCCAGTCGCTCTTAAAAATGTTTCCTGGTTACAAGCCATCTGAAATGTAGTAGACTCTGCCTGACAGTATAATTGCCCGCACTATTTAAAATTAATTTCAGATGCCGCACCAGTATCTGTATCATGTACTCGCTTTTCTGGTTTCTGCGAGCGTCGTCCTCTGGAGTACGCCAATAGTCAAAACCATTGGTCTCAAAAGCGGGCGAGTCGATCGGCCAGGCGAGCGAAAAGTCCACCAGCGCCCCATGGTACGCTTGGGAGGAGTCTCTATCTTTCTCGGCACTCTGATTGCCCTGTTATTTGTCTGGCTCTGTGGAGGCTTCATCGATGCTAGCGGACAAGTTCTCAATCCCAAAGACGAATACCAAGTTTGGGGAGTCACCCTCGGCGGCATCGGATTCTTCCTCATCGGTTTAGCAGACGACTTGTTTTCGCTCTCAGCCATCAAACGCTTGCTCATGCAAATTGGCGTATCCAGCATCGCTTGGTACGCGGGCGTACAAATTGAGTTTCTCACAGTTCCCTCCCTGGGACTGACGGATCTTGGCTGGCTGAGCTTGCCCATTACCGTGATTTGGCTCGTCGGTATGGCCAACGCCATTAACTGGATTGATGGTTTGGACGGTTTAGCAGCCGGAGTTTCGGGGATTGCAGCAGTTGTGATGCTGATTGTCAGTCTGTCGATGCACCAACCGGCGGCGGCCCTAATTGCAGCGGCTTTAGCTGGTGGCACCTTGGGATTTCTACGCTACAACTTCAATCCGGCTCAAATCTTTATGGGAGATGGCGGGGCTTATTTTATCGGGTTTACTCTCGCTGGAGTGGGAGTAATTGGGTTAGTTAAAACTACGGCTGTTACTTCTGTGTTACTGCCATATTTAATTTTAGCTGTACCGATTTTAGATATGTCGGCGGTGATTCTCGATCGGCTCCGTAACGGCAAATCGCCCTTTATTGCTGACAAACGCCACCTGCACCACCGACTCCTAGAAGCCGGACTATCCCATAGATTTGCGGTTTTATTTATTTACTCGCTGACACTTTGGGTAGGAAGTTTAGCCCTAGCTTTTTCAGTTCCAAGTGGCATAGTTTACGCTATGGGAGCTACAAGTTTGCTGGGATACGCTAGCTGGAAAGTTTGGAGGCACGCAAGATAGACAGTTGACAGTTGACAGTTGACAGTTGACAGTTGACAGTTGTTAGTTGTCAGTTGTTAGTTGTTAGTTGTTACTTGTTAGTAAGAATCACCAATCACCAATCATTAATGCCCAATGCCCAATGCCCAATGCCCTGCGCGGGCCTTCTTCCCAATGCCCAATGCCCAATGTCCAATGCCCAATGCCCAATAACCAATCTAAAATCCAAAATCTAAAATCTAAAATAGAATAATGGTTGCTGAAATTATTTGTGTTGGCACTGAATTGCTGTTAGGCGATATTCTTAATAGCAATGCCCAGTTTTTAGCGAAAGAATTAGCGAGTTTGGGCATCCCTCACTACTATCAAACAGTTGTGGGAGACAATCCAGAACGCATTAAACAGGTGATAGAAATAGCTATAGGTCGATCGCAACTTTTGGTCTTCACCGGAGGCCTCGGCCCCACACCAGACGACCTCACAGTCGAAACAATCGCCGATTATTTTGGTGTTCCCCTCATCGAAAGGCCGGAAATTATCGCCGATATCGAACAAAAATTTGCTCAGCGGGGACGCACCATGAGCAAGAGCAACCGCAAACAAGCTTTAATTCCCGAAGGTGCGGACATTCTATCAAACCGGACAGGTTCTGCACCGGGGATTATTTGGCAGCCGGTTCCCAATGTCACAGTGATGACATTTCCCGGGGTACCGGCGGAAATGCACTTGATGTGGCAAGAAATCGCCGTTCCTTACTTGAAAAATAACGGCTGGTGCAGTGCAACTATTTGCAGTCGCACGTTGAAATTTTGGGGAATTGCTGAGTCGGCACTCGCGGAAAAAGTAGATAATTTTCTGAATTTAACTAATCCTACTGTTGCTCCCTACGCCAATCACGGCGAAGTCAAACTGCGGATTTCGGCCCGCGCCCAGTCGGAAGCTGATGCTAAAAAGTTAATTGAGCCGATCGAACAACAGTTGCTACTGATTACTGACTTAGACTGTTACGGTGCCGATACCGATACCCTCGCCTCGACTGTCGGTAAATTGTTGCTGTTGGCTGGCGAAACTCTTAGTGTGGCTGAATCCTGCACGGGAGGAGGGTTGGGAGCGATGTTGACCAGTGTTGCCGGCAGTTCGAGGTACTTTTTGGGTGGAATTATTTCCTATGACGATCGGGTTAAGGAAGGATTATTAGGTGTTAATCCCCAAGATTTAGCCGAATTTGGCGCAGTCAGCCAGCAAGTCGCAAAACAAATGGCTGCGGGAGTGCGCGCCAGTCTCAACACCACTTGGGGATTGAGCATTACAGGCATCGCGGGCCCAGGAGGCGGCACGGATGCTAAACCTGTCGGACTGGTTTATATCGGTTTAGCGGGCCCCGACGGCGAGGCTGAAAGTTTTGAATACCGTTTCGGCTATGCCCGCACTCGCGATTGGATTAGAAATCTGAGTAGTTGTACGGCGCTCGATCGGCTCCGGCGTAAATTATTATTGGCAAAAGCGTAGAAAACCTCTAACACTTTGTCAATTGTCAATACTCATCCTTAAGCTTAAGCTTTATTTAATAATTGCAGTCCGAGATATTTCAGTAATTTTCCCCTTGCCTATTGATTATCTGTAAAGATTCGTTATGATAATAAGACAGGGCTGATTGGCAAATACACTGATTCTCTCCTTTGCTTAAAAGCGTTGCTCCCAACAACCAGCAAGCGAGAAAGCAAGTTTGACCTTTGGTTTCAAAGTCGTGCTTGCTTATTTTCAGGGATTTAGCCGTCGGTTTAGCTAGCTCGGCGGGAATCCCCACGACCTAATCTTTGATTTGGGGTGGGATGAAACCCAGGTTTGTGAAGGATAGAAGGTTAACCGATTCCGTAGGACTCTTAAATCTTCACAGCCTGAACAAACAATCCTTGATCTAGTGCAAAAACAGTGGGGCTGGACGTGTTCCTCACTATAAAACGCCGAGCGAGAGAAACATTTTGGAGTACCTCGAAGGAAGATCTCGATATCCTTAACAGGACTCAGATGCCTACGCTGTAATCTTTGATTCAGAGTAGGAGCGTCACCAATCTAGACTATAAAAAAAGGAGCTATCCGTTCAATGGAAGACATTGAAAAGGTGCTGGAACAAATTAAAGAATGGGTTCGCAAGCTGATAGAAGGACTGCTGAGTCCAGAAGCTCAACCGGAACTCGAACCGATTCCTATTCCAGTCAACCAACCCAGGCATCGCCGGTAGTCGGGACTAGATGTGAAATCTGAGGTTTGAGGTTTGAGGTTGAAGACTGGTTCTAAATCCCAAGTCAAAACTCTCAAAAATCTCATAAATTTTGTTGCGCTGGAATTTTTAAAATTGTTAAATATCCTGGTACTTCACGGCCCTAATCTGAATCTATTGGGTCAGCGAGAACCTGGAGTTTATGGTTCTGCGACTTTAAATGATATCAACAAGTTGCTAGAACGAGAAGCGCAAGCCCTCCAGGTGCAAGTCTCTATTCAGCAGTCGAATCATGAAGGGGTTTTGGTGGATGCAATTCACTCAATGTTAGGGCAGCACCAAGGCTTGTTGATTAATGCTGGAGCTTATACTCATACGAGTGTGGCAATTAGAGACGCGATCGCCGCTGTGAATATCCCTGCGGTGGAAGTTCATTTGAGCAATATTTACCGACGGGAAGCTTTTCGGCACCACTCGTATATCGCGGCGGTGGCGATCGGGCAAATCAGCGGTTTTGGCTCAGAAAGTTATCGGCTGGGGCTGCAAGCTCTAGTTAGTTATCTGATTAAAAATTAAAATTTCACCGATTTTCGAGATCGGATGAGGGCCGGTTTTAGATGGAAAACCAGCCCTTATATGTTTGGCTTGAATTCAAATTAATCAGAAGAATGGGTAATGGGTAATGGGTAATGGGTAATGGGTAATGGGTAATGGGTAATGGGTAATGGGTAATGGGTAATGGGTAATGGGTAATGGGTAATGGGTA
>NZ_JAEQCX010000183.1:0-8964 GCF_020738035.1 Microcoleus sp. PH2017_28_MFU_U_A | reverse complement strand
TCTATATAAGATCGGAGCGCTGAAGCGCAACTACATACCTTTGTTTTAGAAGGTGACATTATTTATTCAATAGACTTGTATTGCCACAATAATAGCGCTTTTAATATATATAAGATCGGAGCGCTGAAGCGCAACTACATACCTTAAACTTGAATGGCCAAAATAATTTGGATGTTCCTCTGAGCAGCGTCCAAATTATTTGATTGCAAAGACTTTTCCTATTCCATCCTAATTGGAAAATATCCTGTGATTGCGAGCATTCGGAGCAAATGTGTAACCGTATCCGCGAATTGTTTGAATAAAATTTGGCACAGCCCGATCGACTTTAGCCATTTTCTTGCGAATCTGGCCGATATGTACGTCCACCACTCGCTCTTCTGATCCATAATTGCATTTCCAGCCCCAAATTTTTTCGATTAGCTGTTGGCGAGTCCAAGCTTCATCTGAATGAGTTGCCAAAAAACACAATATCTCATATTCTAATTTGGTTAGAGTCAAAGTTTTATCCTGCCATCTTACTTCCCTACTCATTAAATCAATTTCTAGTTGACCGCAGACAAGGCTGCGCGGGTTGACGGTTCTCCCTCGCCGCAACAAGACTTCTACTCTAACTGCTAATTCTTCAATACTGAACGGTTTGCACATAAAATCGTCAGCACCTGCTTTTAGGATTTTAATTCGATCTTCTTCGGCGGTGCGGCTGCTCAGAATCGTGACTAAAACATTCGTCCGCTTTTGCATTTCTTGACAAAGTTTATAGCCTGTAGTATCGGGCAAATTCCAATCTAAAATCACGAGAACTGGGTTGAATTCATCAAATATTTCTAAGGCTGTTTGGCCGTCGGCTGCAAATTGTACTTCATATCTCTGCTTTAGAAAGCGGTAGACTAGATTGCGGACGGGGGCGTCGTCTTCTACAACTAGAATTTTGGTGTTTTGAGCGGCAGAGATTTTCATAATTTTTAACTCAATTGTTAATGGTGCAAAGTTAAGAAAGCGAAGCTGTCTAAAAAACAGTCTTTATTCTTTAGTCAGCCTCCGGCGGGCTAAAGTTTTTGTAGGCAATCCCCCTGTGGCATTGGTGCCAACTTAAACCTGGAAGCATTGAAAAATCTCGTTTTTCTCTGAGGCCAGATCCCCCCTAGCCCCCCTTAACAAGGGGGGGACAAGAATCCGATCAAAGTCCCCCTTCTTAAGGGGGATTTAGGGGGATCTGGCCTCGGCTGAAAGCAAGATTTATCAACAGTTCCAGGATTAAGTTGAGACCAATCCCCCTGTGGTGGCCCCGATTTCGATCGCCGAGGTATTTTTGTCAATAAATTAAATCGACACATGACTTATCCAGGCGCGATCGCCTTTCTGTGGAGATTTCAGCCAAAAAACTAATTTTTTCGCGGGATTTGGCAATTCTTTACAAAATTTAACCGAAACTCCCCATTACCAGAAAGAATTGGTTGAAATCAGACTATTCATTACTCCAATCCTCGGACTTATAAGTAGAGGTCGCTCTCAAACTGTCAACTGTCAACTGTCAACTGTCAACTGTTGAAGCTTCGCCGATCAGGGTGAAAGCTGCCCAATCTCTGGGGTTTGGGTGCTGCTGCATTGTCTCCAGCATGGCGCTGCACAGGGCTTGAGCTTTGTTGCCCGTTCGATCGAGATTTTGATAAAATTTCACCATCAAATCGGCTGTAGGAGCATCTGGCACCGCCCACAAAGAGACGATCGCACTGGATGTACCAGCCGAAATTAAAGCGCGAGACAAGCCGATAACCCCGTCACCGGTAATCCGCCCCATGCCGGTATTGCAAGCACTCAAAACCACCAAATCCGCCTGGAGGTGCAGGTGCAAAATTTCCTCAGCCGTCAGCAAACCGCTATCGGTGCGATCGGGTGCAAAGGCGATCGCACTGCCGAGTCCGCGAGTGCGATCGAGCAATCCGTGGGTGGCAAAATGGACAATGCGGGCGTCTGACAACCGCTGAAGCACGGCAGATTTGGTAGCCGAATTCCCCGTCAGGGCTTGGGTTTGGAACAATTTGGCGATCGCGTTAGCTTCGGTTTCTGAATGCGGCAAAGCAGACAACTGCTGCGGAGCTTGGCCCGGTACCAGAGCAACTTCAGGCATTGTCGGATTTCCTACTACTAAAATATCCCCAGCTAAATTAGAAATTTCTTGTCGTTTTTGACTCGTTAATTCCAGAATTTGAATTGCAGGAGCAGTCAAAATAGTATGTTTTTCAATCAAGTATTTTCCAGCAGCATCTTGCAGCGCCGGAAACGGCACAAAAAACAGTTCGCCTTGAGGAATAAAGATAATTTTAGCTGCTGGATCTGTCGGCAACAAGTCAGCAATCGGTTCGATTAGCAGTTGATGGAGTTTTTGCAAGCGAGGGTGATTGGTGAGGCTCGATTCCACTTTTGCTGCTACATCAATTGCAGGCCTCTTAATAGTCAACCCTGCGGGCCAAGAGGATTGGCAGAGCGAGAGAATGTTGTGAGTTTTATCAACAGATATTACTTGCCAAGGTTCCCAATTCGGCGCATCATCGTGGAGTTTGACTAAATCACCTGGGTACATTTTTAGAGTGGGATTGAAATCGCGATTCCTGATGCCGATCGCCTCGCGAGAATCGGCAACCAGCTCTTTGAGCGAAGTATGTTCGTAGTTGATGTCAACTTGGCGAAATGCTATTTCACCCGTGGGCTGAATTACCCAAATAAAGAGTTCTTCTAAAAAAGAAATCGAATATTCTACAAAAGTTGCATTTTGGGCTCTGGCAATTTCTTGAATGCGATTGATGTTAGGCGGCTTAATATCGGGTATCGCATCTGAATTGGCAGATAACCGAGCACCCAGTAATTCTACAAACGCCCGCGCCCTACCGCGCTCCGCAATTTCCAGCGCCTGTTTGGTTTTGTTCTGGACGATCAGGGCTTTTTCTAAATGGCGGTAAGTTGCGGCTTGGGTTTCAAAAATAGATACTTTAAAGTTATCGCGATCGCTCAATTTTCCCCGCAGCGATTCCCAAGTTTGAATTGCATCGCCCAGGACTGTTTCAGCTTCTGCAAACTTGCCAAAGTCAAATAAAGCAAGTCCTAAATTGTTGAGAGTTGCCCCTTCTGATGCGGTTTCGCCGATCGCCCGCGCGATCTCCAAACTCTTGCGGCTGTATTCGATCGCCCGCTGGTACTGCCCCAAACAGCGGTAAGCATTGCCCAAATTTCGGCAGGAAGTTGCTTCCCCAGAGCGATCGCCAATTTCCTGTTGAATATCTAAGGATTGTTTGTAAAATGCGATCGCCCGCAAGTAATGCCCCAAATTACTGTAAGCATTACCCAGAATCACCAAAGAATTAGCTTCCCCAAAGCGGCTGTCAATTTTCGGTGCAAGATTCAGGGACTTCTCACAGTATTCGATCGCCAATTGATTTTGTCCCAGGGAAACATAGGTACGTCCCAAAGCGTTTAAGGAGTTCAATTCTCTATGCTTAGAGTTGAGTTTTATTGCCATATCTAAAGACTGAAGTTGGCATTCGATCGCCTGCTGGTATTCGCCCAGGGAATGATATGCACTCCCCAAATCGCGCCAGAAATTAGGTTCTCCATAGAGGTTGCCGATTTCCGGCTCAATCTTTAAACACTGTTGGTGGCACTCAATTGCTTGCAAGTATTCCCCCAAAGCATTGTAAATATTGCCCAAAGCATTTAAAGAATCCACTTGTCCAGCGCAGTCGCCGATATCTCGCTGAATATTTAGCGCTTGCTGGTGAGAGTAAATTGCTTGCGAGTATTCCCCCAGCGCGCTGTAAATATTGCCTAGATTGTTCAAAGAATTTGCTTCTCCGTAGCCGTTGCCGTTGTTTCTATGAATATTGAGCGACTCCTGATAGTATTCCATCGCCTGCGAGTATCTTTCCACGGAAATACTATCACTTTCCGAGAACGAATCTTGCTCCGGGCGCGGTATTTCTGGTCTCTTCAGAATGTTAACAAAAAATTTATTATTAATAGGAGACTGAATTGATCGGTAAATCGACAATATATCTGCCGCCGACAGCGCCTGTTTGTAGAGCCGAATATCTCCAATATTGCCTCGATAAATGCCACCAAAATCGTCCGATCGCCTGCCAACAGTCAGGGGTATACTATTGATAAGTGAACTCTGTTGCCCTGTTGGGTTGAACCGCCAATCTACTTCCTTGCCATCGACATACCAGCGCCCTCCATCCAATCGATCGCGATCGACAGCAACCCCAACGTGATGCCATTGGTTGTCGCTAATAACAGGGAAAGTATCAATTTTTGTATAATAATATTCGCTACCAGAGTTTACCCAACTTTTTCCATCGGCTATTTGCAGGTTAATTTGACCGTGATAAAGAAATAAAGCCCAACCCCGTAAAGGGCCAGAATTTTGAATCCGTTTATCGATAATCTTGACAATACCCAAATCACCCGTGCGAATCCACGCACACACAGAAAAGTCTTCCGTGCCGACATCCAGCAAAGGAGTGACTGGGAAAGTAACGTAACCTCCTGTCAGCAGCAGGCTTTCTTGCGGCCCGTTTTGCGATCGCTCAACAGCACGGCAAACGCTGTCAATTAGCACTGCTGGAGGGAGATCCGGGCGATCGCTCGCCAAGTTTCCTGCTGCATCAAATGACCAAAGGGCGATCGGTGCTGTATTGAAAGTATTGTAGGCGCTTAATATTGGATATTTCATCTATAGGTTGATGTCTTATTTTTTAGGGAATTGTCAATGTAAATAATGGCGGGGATGGGGCGGGTTTTTGAGATTTTTTGTGGATTTTGTAGATGGTTGGCGAACCCGCCCCTACAGGATTTTGGGATGTTTTTTTGCAGCAAGCTCACCATAAATAAAAATGTACGATCCCTACAATTTGTCTCGTTCGTGTTCGATCCATTGACATTGATTCCTGTAGGGGCGGGTTCACCAACAATCTGAGCCAAAAACCCACAATCTCAAAAACCCGCCCCGGCCCATATATTATGCACGATCGGACTCAAACAAACGGTTCTAAAACAATCTCGTGCAAGCGCACAAACGGATGCTGCAATAAAGCATTCCAATCCGCCTCCAAAGTTACCAGAGAAGATATTTTTTCAAATCCAGTCAGCTCGGCTAGCGCTTCATACCGCAAATCATTTTCAGCATAAATCAGCAGCCTTTCCTCTAAAGTAGCTACCTGTAATTGACTCAAAAGTTTGTCCCGCAGCGCAACTAATTCAGTAATAGTTTCGTACCACAAACCGTATTTAGCCAACAGTAAAACGCGATGCCTCAGCGATGCAGTTTCTAGCTTAACTAAGATTTCTGGTGCCAATTTCACTCGCTCAACACACCCGTAGCGGGAGATATTCCCGCAGAAAAAATCCCAGCGATATTTTTTGCCAATTTCCAGAGGAGGTGCATTTGGTGGCAAGCAAAAACTCACAAGTCCCGCTGTTTTTGCAAGCTGAAAAAATGTTCGGAAAACTACTTCTTGATTTTCTTCGTCCCGCAGCACAAACTCAAAGGAAATGTCATCGGGAAATGGAGCCGGCAAGTACAGCCAAAAAGTCGGATGTGCGATCGCAGTCAATCCTAAATTTAGAGCCGGAATTAAAGCTAAAAAGTGGTGAAGATCGTCGCGGCTGCCTGCATCTCCGCGATCGCCCGGTGCACCCCGCGCAGGCGGCTCGTATGCGAGTATCTGCGGCTGCAAATGCGGTTCCCCCGATGAATCGGCGATCGTAGCAGCCAATCCAGGTTGAACAATGGTTACAGCCACCAGCAAATTAATCGCCGCCTGCTGTAGGAGCAGTTTTTTGTCATTCATAAAATATCTGCGAGGTAGAGGTACAAAGTCTCAGCGCGATCGCACGGCAACCTGAAAATAATCTTGGCAGACTTTTATCTGCGTTTATCTGTGTTTATCTGCCTTAATCTGCGGTTTTTATAATCAATCATTGTGAGCCAAAGTCGAAATATCTGCAACTAAATGACAAATTCCGAAAAACCTAACTCATGCGATCGCTTTTGTCAACTCAATTTCTTGAGGCAAATCGCCAGTTGTCTCGTCTTTTTCCGAATATGGATCGCATAACTAACTCAAAGATTATTCCTAACTTTTCGATACTTACTTAAATCTGCTACCTTTTCTGCTACCCTAAAAGCATATAGCTATCTTACCAAATAGCAGACCGCGTTCCTCCACAATTCTTGAGAAAAACTTATGTCTGCGATCGCACCATCCCCCAACCCACCCGTTTTAGAAGAACTTCGCTCCGGATTGCCCAACATTTGCGGTTCCGAAGCAGAAATCACTGCCGCCACCAACAGCAACGAACCAGTCTTTTTACCTAAGACAAATCTGCGCCTCGAAAACATTCAAGCCGGATTTGCTTGCGCCCTGCATATGCACCAACCTACAATTCCAGCAGGTGCAAAGGGCGAACTAATCTGCAATCTCCAGAATATGTTTGAAAATCCCAACCAAGGAGACAACCACAATGCCGGAGTCTTTGCTTGGTGCTATTCACGCATGGGAGAATTTATTCCCCAACTGATTGCTGAAGGTTGCAACCCGCGAATTATGCTCGACTATTCGGGCAATTTATTGTGGGGATTGCGCCAAATGGGACGCGACGATATCTTCAACAACCTCAAGCGAATTACCTGCGAACCTGAATACCAACCCCACGTAGAATGGCTGGGGACAATGTGGAGTCACGCCGTTATTCCCTCAACTCCAATTCCCGATATCAAACTCCAAATTCAAGCATGGCAACATCATTTTGCATCCATTTTTGGCATAGATGCCCTGAAGCGCGTTAAAGGTTTTTCGCCTCCAGAAATGCACTTTCCCAATCACCCCGATACTCTTTACGAATACATCAAAGCTTTGAAAGAATGCGGCTACCGCTGGCTAATGGTGCAGGAACATTCTGTGGAAAATATCGACGGTTCGGGATTGTCGCAAGACCAAAAATACATTCCCAATCGTTTGCAATCCCGCAATTCTCGCGGCGAAACCATCAGCATCACGGCTTTGATTAAAACCCAAGGTTCCGATACAAAATTGGTCGGTCAAATGCAGCCTTATTACGAAGCAAAAGGACGCAACAAACAGCAAATTAGCAATGTCACAATTCCTTCTTTAGTTACTCAAATTGCCGACGGCGAAAATGGTGGCGTGATGATGAATGAATTCCCCAGCGCCTTTGTCAAAGCTTGGCACGAAAACCGCGAACAAGGTGGCGGAAAATCCGGTGTTGTCGGTTTAAATGGGACTGAATATTTGGAGATGATTGAGGCGGCGGGTGTTAATCCTGATGATTATCCTGTTTGTCAGGGGATTAATCAGCACAAGATTTGGCTGCAAGTGAATCCTGATAGTGCAACGCCGGAAAAGGTGGAAAGTGCGATCGCGCAACTCAAGCAAACAGACCACAATTTTCACATGGATGGTGCTTCTTGGACAAACGATTTAAGTTGGGTGAAGGGCTACGAAAACGTCTTGGAACCGATGAATCAACTCAGCGCAGCATTTCACAAAAAATACGACTCGCTGGTGCAGCAAGATGCTGCTGTTACCAAGCAGTTTGAATACCAGCAAGCTTTGCTTTACAACTTGTTGGTGCAAACAAGCTGTTTCCGCTATTGGGGACAGGGAACTTGGACTGATTACGCGCGCGAACTTTACAACCGCGGCGCTGCTTTGATGAAATAGAAGATGAGACGGCGGTTGAAACCGCGTCTACACAGACAAAACCCGCCTCCGCGGGTTGAAGTAACAAAATTTATGGTAGAGTGCCCCGGAAACCAACTATTTGACCAGTGTCAAATATCTCGGCTGACGCACCTTATACTTGTTGGCAAATTCGGGTCAATTACCAATTGCCAATTACCAATTACCAATGCCCCATTCCCCATTCCCCATTACCAAATCCTACATTTCCTGCATCAAACGCAAATAATTTTGTCTCATCTGCGTCATATTTTCCATCATTCTATTCGCCATATCTTTCTCAACTTCGCTCATTTGCTGCCAAAATACAGCAGAACGTCTGGCCAGAATTGCGTCTTCCCACAACATCTCCAAAAGTTGCGCGGCCATCGGATTTTCAGCATCTATAATCCCGCACAATTGCTCGAAAGCTCGGTTAGCTTCGGCGTGACTCCCAACATCCTGAGCGAGAGTCAGGCATTTTTTGAGTTGTACGATCGGGTTTTCAGAAGAGTAAGCCATAATTTCACTAAGTTTAAGCTACCAAATTTACACTGACACCTTTGAGATTACTAGAGTTGCGACACGGCCGCACAGTTCCCCAAATACCACCGCCAAGGCAAATCAATCCCTTTAGTAATCCCGATCCGCGTAGTTTGCACAAAATTTATTGTACCCTCCTCCACGGCTTGCTGAAAGTCTTCGCTCCGGTGTTCCAACCGCAGCGCTTGGCCTGCATCCAAGGGTAAACCGCTAAAAGTTCGATCGATCTCCAGCACCTTACCAAAAACTTGGGTTTAAAGCCCCGTCCTTCTAGGACGGCTTTGTGTTAGAATTTTAGCGTAGGGAGTTCCCACGTAAGATGTTCGTTCTAGAATTCAAGGCGATCGGCAAACCAAATCAGTCCTCCGCTATAGACGAAGCAATCAGAACTGCTCAATTCGTTCGGAATAAGTGCGTCCGTTTCTGGATCGACAACCGAGGAGTAGGGCAAAAAGACTTGTACCGTCACAGCACTGCGCTCAGAGAAGAGTTTGCCTTTGTTAAAGAATTGAACTCTAGTGCCTGCCAAGCCTCTGTGGAAAGGGCTTATTCTGCCATTGCTCGGTTCTACGACAACTGCAAGAAAGCCGTTCCCGGAAAGAAAGGTTATCCGACTTTCAAGAAAAACAGTCGCTCAGTTGAGTATAAAGTCAGCGGCTGGAAACTCTCAGAAACTCGGAAGCAAATC
>NZ_JAEQCX010000182.1:0-9590 GCF_020738035.1 Microcoleus sp. PH2017_28_MFU_U_A | reverse complement strand
TGTAAGGCTAACACTGCATAATTTCAGCCCAAAAGCGTTTGGCTTCCAAGTTTTCACAACTGATAAAAAAATCCGACCCACATCTGCGGAATGTGGGCTTCAAAGTCTGACCACGGAATTATTTTTGCCATGATTACCCAACGATTATTCTCTGATAATTGTCCCTCGAAGGGTAGCTCAAAGTTGGAGGGTGTTTTTGGGGCCCTAGTCAAGTTTTCGGTACATGAATGAAAGTGATGCTGTGCATGGCTTTTGACTAATTTTAGCTCATAGTCTAACACATTACCAGCACCGATCGCGAGTCAAAGTCTTTTGAGCTAAGGATTTTAGGCTTTTTCAGCAAGCCCTATATAAAGAGCGCTCTCTTGGTACGTTGTTGGGCTTTAGCCCTCTTTGAACATCGCAACTACGTACCTAAGAGCGCTGAAGCGCAACTACGTACCTAAGAGCGCTGAAGCGCAACTACGTACCTAAGAGCGCTGAAGCGCAACTACGTACCTTTAGAAATTACCAAATTTATGTTTGCAGATTTCTTTATCAAACGACCTGTCTTTGCTAGTGTCTGCGCCTTAATTATCATTTTAGTAGGCGCAATCAGCATCCCCACACTGCCGATCGAACGCTTCCCTGACATCAGCCCCACCCAAATTAGCGTCACGGCTAACTATAGCGGGGCGAGTGCCGAAATTGTCGAAAATGCCGTTACGAATATCCTAGAGAGGCAAATCAACGGCGTAGAAGGGCTAAAATATCTAACTTCTAGCAGCAGTAATGACGGCACTAGCACTATTACTGCAACTTTCGATCCGTCGCGCAACAAAGATATTGCCGCTGTCGATGTCCAAAATCGAGTGTCAGTCGCTCAACCCCAACTCCCAGATGCCGTACAGCGCACGGGAGTGAGAGTTACCAAACAATCTACCAGTCTCTTGCTGGCGATCGGCTTATTTACCGAAAATAAAGAATACGACACCACATTTTTAAGCAACTACGCTGACTTGTATTTGGCAGATGCTTTAAAGCGGATCAAAGGTGTTGGCGATGTGCGAATTTTTGGGGAACGCCGCTATGCCATGCGCCTGTGGATCGACCCCAATAAGTTAGCAGCTCGCGGTTTGACAATGCAAGATATAACCAGGGCGCTTAACGAACAAAACTTACAAGTTGGTGCTGGGAGAGTTGGTCAAGAACCCGCTCCCGACGGGCAAATGTATCAAATTGATTTACGGGCTAAAAGCCGTCTGCAAGAACCAGCAGAATTTGAAGAAATTGTCCTTAAAACTGATGGAAATGGCACTGTAGTTAAGTTAAAAGAAGTCGGCAGAGCGGAATTAGGAGCCGAAAATTACAGCTCTTTCCTGCGATTTCGAGGCAATGATGCTGTAGGTTTGGGGATTTATCAATTGCCGGGAAGCAATGCTTTGAATGTGGCTCATGCTGTCAAAGCCGAAATGGAAAAACTCGCTACAAGTTTTCCTCCTGGGTTGATACATCGAGTCGCCCTAGATACGACTTTGTTTGTCGAAGAGTCGATGGCAGAAGTGGTGAAGACGCTATTGGAAGCAGTCGTGCTAGTGGTGATAGTAATTTTTGTTTTCTTGCAAGACTGGCGCACTACTATTATTCCGGCGATCGCAATTCCGATTTCTTTGATTGGAACCTTTACTTTTATCAAGATTTTCGGATTTACAATTAACAGTTTATCTCTGTTTGGTCTAACCTTAGCGACGGGGTTGGTGGTGGATGACGCGATTATCGTGGTAGAAAATATCGATCGCCTGATCCGCCAAGGGATGAATCCCCGCGAAGCAGCTTCCGAGTCCATGCGGGAACTGTTTAGCGCTGTAATTGCCACTTCCTTAGTGTTGATGGCGGTGTTCGTACCTGTGGCATTCTTCCCCGGAACTACGGGAGCACTTTACAAACAATTTGCGCTGACAATTGCCTTTTCGGTAGCACTTTCTACCTTTATTGCGATTACCCTGACGCCCTCACTTTCGGCTCTTTTGCTGCGGCGAGGGCAGAAGTTTGGCGGCCCGCTGGGTTGGATATTCGATCGCGTTAATGGCGTGATTGATTGGACGCGCCGGCAATATCGCGAGTTTTTGATATTTTTAGTGGGAGTTAAAACACTTGTAACTCTGGTGTTCATCGCTTCTCTGGGAGTCACAGCTTGGCTTTATCTATCAGTACCCACGGCATTTATCCCAGAGGAAGATCAGGGCTATTTTCTGACAATTATTCAAGGCCCCCAAGGAGTTTCGCTGCAATATACTCGCAAAGTGATGGATGAAGTTGAACAAGAAATTCTGAAACTTCCTGAGGTTGTAGGGACTTTCTCTGTGGGTGGCTTTGGTTTTAGCGGCAGCACTTCTAACCAGGGTATTATCTTTACTACGCTTAAATCCTGGAGCGAGCGTCACGGAGAAGCTCAAAGCGTACAAGCGATTATTGGTAAGTTGCGGGGTCAGCTTTCGGCAATTCCAGAAGCAAGAATTTTCCCGGTGAATCCGCCCGCAATTCAAGGTTTAGGTCAATTTGGAGGCTTCCAATTTCAACTTCAAGATCGCAAAGGAAACAGCGGTTTAGATGCTCTGGTTCAGGCGATGGGTGGGATTTTGAAGCAGGCGAATCAGACGCCGGGATTGCAAGCGGTTTTTAGTACGTTTGCTGCGAATACGCCTCAGTTAGTTGTGGAAGTTGACCGCAATCGGGCTAAGGCTTTGGATATTTCTATTAGTGATATTTTCAGTACGCTACAAACGGCTCTGGGTTCGCAGTATGTAAACGATTTTACTCTCCAGCAGCGCAATTATCGGGTGTACGTGCAAGCAGATAAACAGTTCCGTGCTAATCCTGAAGATATTGGTAAATTGTATGTCCGCTCTGCAAAGAATGAAATGATTTCTTTGAGCAATTTGGTGAAGCTAACTCCGGTAGTGGGAGCCCAAACTGTCAACCACTACAATTTATTTAGGTCAATTGAAATTAATGGCTCTCCCGCTCCGGGTGCGAGTTCTGGACAGGCGATTAAATCGATGGAAAAGGTGTCGGCTCAAGTTTTACCGTCTGGTTTTGGCTATGAATGGTCGGGGACTTCTTTAGAAGAAATTGAGTCTGGGGGTCAAGCGCCGATTATTTTTGGTTTGGGGCTGGTTTTTGTGTTCTTGGTTTTGGCTGCTCAGTACGAAAATTATGTGGATCCTTTTATTATTTTGCTGGCGGTTCCTCTGGCGATTTTAGGTGCGCTTTTGGCTCAGTCTTTGCGGGGTTTGGCGAATGATGTTTATTGCCAAATTGGTTTGGTGATGTTGATTGGATTGTCGAGTAAAAATGCGATTTTAATCGTGGAGTTTGCTAACCAGTTGCGGGAGCGGGGATATTCAATTGCTAAGGCAGCAGTTGAGGCGGCTCAAGAGCGTTTGCGACCGATTTTGATGACTTCTTTGGCGTTTGTTTTGGGGATTTTGCCTTTGGTTAATCCAGAAGGTGCAGGTGCAGCCAGTCGCCGATCGCTCGGGAATGCGATCGCGGGCGGGATGGTTGTTTCTACTTTCTTGAGTTTGTTTATGGTGCCGGTGCTGTATGTGGTGATTGTCTCGGCTCGCGATCGCTTTAGCAAACGCGATCGCCCGGAACATCCGCCCCATGATGATGACACAAGTTTGGATGGAAAAACGGCTCCCGGCGAGGAGGTTGAGGGCGATCGAGTAGCACCGTTGTAACCGCCCGATCTTCTAAGGTACGTAGTTGCGCTTCAGCGCTCTTTATATGAAAGAGCACCCAAGCGCAACTACATACCTTAAAATTAACTTCTAGAAAAGTCTTCTTTGGGCAGAAGGCTATGATGCAGGGGGGCTAGAGATGCTAAATTCGCATCAAATAGTTCGATCGCCCACAACTCACAAAAAATACTCTATGAACCGCCCCGCACCTGACAGTTCCTCCCAAATGAGCGAGATTGAACTCGCCAACCTCAGCCGCACGATCGATTACAGTTCCATTCGATCGATACCTGAAATTTGGGCGATCGTCAAACAGCGATTTCCCCAAACCGTCGCCCTCCACGATCCCCACAGCAAACCCGAAATTAAACTCACCTATACCGACCTCTACCAACAAATCCAGCAATTCGCCAGCGGATTGCAGGCCCTCGGCATCAATGCAAACCCAGCAGAAATAATCCCTCCCCGCGTCGCCCTCTTCGCCGACAACAGCCCCCGCTGGCTGATAGCCGATCAAGGTATCATGACCGCTGGGGCCGCCAACGCCGTGCGAGGCGCCACCGCCGACCCCGAAGAACTCCTCTACATCATCCAAGACAGCGGCAGTACCGCTTTAGTAGTCGAAAACCTGGCCTTACTCAAAAAACTGCAAGCCCGCCTCCCCGATTTGCCGATCGAACTTATCGTCCTTCTCTCCGACGAGGAACCAGAAACCAGCCCCACCCTAACCACAGTCAAATTTTCCCAAGTCATGGCCACAGGCGCCAACCGCCCCTTCAAACCCGCCAACCACAACCACCAAACCCTCGCCACCCTCCTCTACACTAGCGGCACCACCGGCAAACCCAAAGGCGTCATGCTGACTCACGGGAACCTGCTGCACCAACTCACCACCTTCGGCACAATTTTGCAACCCGAACCGGGCGAATCAGCCCTCAGCATCCTGCCCAGTTGGCACGCCTACGAACGCACAGTCGAATACTTCCTGCTTTCCCAAGGATGCACGCAAATTTACACCAATATTCGCTATTTCAAACAAGACTTTAAAAGTTGCAAGCCCCAGTACATGGTGAGCGTTCCGCGCATCTGGGAATCGATTTACGAGGCTGTACAAAAGCAATTTAGAGAACAGCCACCCAACAAACAAAAATTGGTTAATTTTCTGTTATCTGCCAGCCAGCAATACATTGAAGCCCGCCGCATTTTTCAAGGTTTAACTCTCAGTTTGAAACCTGCTTCTGCTTCGGAAAAACTGATCGCCCGGATCAAAAGTATTCTGTTGTCTCCCGTACACGCGATCGCCGAAAAACTGGTTTATCAAAAAGTCCGGGAAGCTACGGGAGGGCGTTTTAAGTGGGCAATTAGCGGCGGAGGTTCTTTGGCCGCGCATTTAGACAATTTCTTTGAAATCGCGAATATCGGTTTGTTGGTGGGATACGGTTTAACTGAAACATCTCCAGTTTTAACAGTCCGCCGCCCTTGGCACAATCTTAAAGGTTCTGCCGGACAGCCGATCGCCCATACTGAAATTAAAATAGTTGACCCCGAAACTAAACAGCAACTGCCAACAGGCCAGCGCGGTTTAGTATTGGGACGCGGGCCGCAAATCATGCAGGGCTACTATCTCAATCCCCAAGCTACCGCGAAAGCCATTGACTCCGAAGGCTGGTTTGACACCGGCGATTTGGGTTGGCTGACACCGGGCAATGACTTAGTTTTGACCGGGCGCGCCAAAGATACGATCGTCCTCAGCAACGGCGAAAATATCGAACCGCAGCCGATCGAAGATGCCTGCGTCCGCAGCCCCTACATCGACCAAATTATGGTAGTAGGTCAAGACCAAAAATCGATCGGCGCCTTAATTGTCCCCAATTCAGAAGCCGTGCAGAAATGGGCAGAAACTCAGAATCCGCCAATACACGAAATTGACTGGAATAGCAAGAAAATTCAAGACTTATTCCGTCAAGAATTGAACCGGGAGGTGCAAAATCGCCCCGGATACCGCGCGGACGATCGCATTGGCCCGTTCCGGTTGATTCAGGAGCCATTTTCGATGGAAAATGGAATGTTGACCCAGACCCTGAAAATTAAGCGCCCGGTTGTGACTGAACACTACCGCGATATGATTGACGGGATGTTTTGAAAATATTCGCTGGACTTGGGGAATGGAAAAGCAAAAATTATCCCAACACCCGAGTCCCCATTGGTGTCAACAATCGCCTGAAAACCTTTGTATCTCTCGTTTATAGGAGAGGCCAGATCCCCCTAAATCCCCCTTAAGAAGGGGGACTTTGAGAAGATTCTTATCCCCCCCTTAAGAAGGGGGGCTAGGGGGGATCTTGCCTGAATCGCCAGACAGAAGACTGATAATAGGTTTGACGTTCAGTTGACACCAACACCCGAGTCCCGAGTCCGAGTCCTCAGTCATTAGGAAATGTCTACCAACTATTGACTAATGACTGATGACTGTTGTTCGCGAGCGGGGACGCTCGCACTTCTGACTAATGCCTAATTCCCAATTGACAAGCAACAAATTTATGGAACCACAATTACTCTTGAAGCGATCGATTAACGTAAAAGTCGTCGTTACTCCCCGCTGGAAAGAAGAAGCTCAACAGCAACTCCAAGCCCAAATCAATCAAATAGATTCTCAGCTACAACAGCTAGAAATGCAAGGGCAGCGGATGGTTTCAGAAATCCAAAAGCAAAGCCTGCAACCCCCCGGCCCGCAAGTAATGCAGCAAATAGAAAACATTCAAGTGCAGGTGAATCAAAGAAAGAGCGAACTGCTAGAACAGAAAAACCAAAACCTGCAACAGCTTCAGCAAGTGCAGGTGCTAGACCTCGAACAAGAAGTGAGTCAAGGTCAAATTGACGGCACGTTCACCGTCGGGGTGGGAGAAAACTTGATTCAAAAAATGCAAATAGAAGTTCTGCTCCGCGACGGCATTGTCGAAGAAATTCGAGGTGATATTTAGAACTTAGAAATTGGTGATTGGTAATTGATAATTGGTAATTGGTAGGTAATTTTGAGTTGATAGCCGCACATCTTCGGACTAGAGGCTGGCATAATAATAACTATTGCCGATCGCCAATTATCAATTCCCAAATACCGATCGCCAATTACCAACTCACAAGGAATTTTTACAGATGATTCGCGAAGTTTTCATGCCAGCCCTAAGCTCTACCATGACAGAGGGCAAAATTGTTTCCTGGGTCAAATCCGCTGGGGACAAAGTAGAAAAGGGCGAAACGGTAGTCGTAGTTGAATCTGACAAAGCCGACATGGATGTCGAGTCTTTCTACGAAGGCTATCTAGCAATAATTATTGTACCAGCAGGCGAAGTTGCTCCGGTCGGAGCTGCGATCGCCCTAGTCGCAGAAACAGAAGCCGAAATCGCCGCCGCCCAGAAACAAGGAGCCGGCGCCCCCGCAGCCGCAGCTCCAGCAGCCGCAGCCCCCGTTCCTGTCGCAGCTACAGCATCAGTGGGTTTGCAGCAAAACGTCAGCCGCCAAAACGGCCGCAGCATCGTCTCTCCCCGCGCTCGCAAATTAGCCAAAGAGTTTAAAGTAGATTTAAATTCAATCAAAGGCAGCGGCCCCAACGGTCGGATTGTTGCAGAAGATGTGGAAGCAGCAGCCGGTAAAGCCCAACCAGCTCCGGTTCAGCAACCAGTAACAGTCCCCGCAGCACCCGCACCCGCAGCACCCGCACCCGCAGCAGCCAAACCAGCACCCGCACCAGTCCCAGCGGTAGCGCTTTCCGGTAACAGAGTACCGATGAATGCGCTGCAAAATGCGGTGGTTCGCAATATGGAAGCAAGTTTGAGCGTGCCCTGTTTCCGCGTCGGCTATACAATTACTACTGACAATCTCGACAAACTCTACAAACAAATTAAGTCAAAAGGCGTCACGATGACGGCTATGCTGGCAAAAGCAGTAGCGGTAACTTTACAAAAACATCCTCTGCTGAATGCTTGTTATGTGGAGTCGGGAATTCAACACCGTGCTGATATTAATGTGGCGGTAGCGGTGGCGATGGACGGCGGCGGTTTGATTACGCCGGTGTTGCAAAATGCCGATCGCCTGGACATATATTCTCTCTCCCGCAGTTGGAAGGATTTAGTCGATCGCGCCCGCGCCAAACAGCTAAAACCCGACGAATACAGCACGGGAACTTTTACTCTTTCCAATTTGGGAATGTATGGAGTAGATAAGTTTGACGCGATTTTGCCGCCGAATCAAGGCTCGATTTTGGCGATCGGCTCTTCGCGGCCGCAAGTAGTAGCCAATGAAGAAGGCTTGATGGGAGTGAAGCGGCAAATGCAGGTGAATATTACTTGCGATCACCGAGTGATTTACGGTGCTGATGCTGCATCTTTCTTGCAAGATTTAGCGAAATTGATCGAGACAAATCCTCAATCTTTGACACTTTAATTAGTTAACTGTTGACGGTTGACTGTTGACTGTTGATAGTTGATATCGTTTCCGGTAGCATCGGAATTATTAGCCAAAATGAGGAGACGGCAGTGCCGTGTCCCTACCAATAATATTGTAGGGATACGGCAATGCCGTCTCCTCTATATCATTTCGATGCAACCGAATTGATATCAAACAAGAATACTTTGTTCAAACTCGCACCGAATTTCATCTACAACTTTGCGATCGCTCAAATCACGATGCCACCAGTGGCTACAGCCATCTTGACAATATTTATCGTACCTGCGGGCATCAGCAATTGCTAATAAACTGATTAACAGAAAAAAGGTTTTGATAGATTCTGAGGCTGGCAGTTTCAAAAGCTTTGTGATTTGTTCTTTTAATCGCCCTTTGCTGAGCAATACGCAAGGGGTGTAAGTTGCACGAAGTTTTGATTTAGTAATAGCTAGGCAAACATCTTCTTCTCGCGCCCCTGCTTGGATGGTCATGTAGGATAGCCGCTGCAATATTTCCTGCTGGCCTTCGGTTGGGAAGCTTAAAAACCAGTTTTTTGCATCTTCTTGGCTAATTAGGGATTGTTGAATTTGATTGATTGTAATCTCATCAGTTAGATTCATTAAATAAAATTTTAGTTTCAGCCATCTGTTGATTTGAGTTTGCCGGATGCTTTTGCTTGGTCGATCGCATCTTGAATCAGAAGGTAGACAAAGTTGGAGATCGATCGCTTTTCGATATCGCACAACTTTTCTAATTCCTTTTTAGCCTGTGTTGGCAAAACCACTGAAATCCGCTCGCTGTCGCTCATGCCTTGCAATCTGTTAGAAGTTTCCCCTATTGTGCCACCTCGTCCGTCCAGCTCGTGCATCCACAGTCAGTTGTGTGCTTACTTATGCACACTTGTGCTTACTTTGTGTTATTTTTATGGGTAATGTCAGAAGCCAGCGCATCCACCGACCAAGTTTCTGCGCTGGCTCTGGCTCCGTTTAGCAATGGAGACTCCTCTATTATGAAATACGAAGGATACCTGAAGCCGTGGGCAGTGGCTCGCTTGCTTCCGAGCTTGCAATGGGCGATCGTTGGTCGCTATCGCAGCCGATCGGATGCGGAGGGACATCTTCAGTTGTTTCGGCAACGAGTGCCCAACATCCGATTTGAAGTGGTGTTTGATTTACCGCATCCTCAAGGATAATTTTCTTGAGAAACGGTGTTCGATTGACTGACAGTTCACTTTGGGGCGATCGCACTTTTGGACATTAAGGGCGATCGCACTTGACGCCAGAAATTGGTTGAGCTAAACTAAGGTTTACTTTTAATCCAGATAAATACCTGTCGGGGTGACAAGTCGCCTATAACGCTGATAGAATAAGGCTCATAGCTCTTATGCCTTGTTGATAATTAGGCAGTTTATGTGGAGATAAAGACATT
>NZ_JAEQCX010000043.1:0-47388 GCF_020738035.1 Microcoleus sp. PH2017_28_MFU_U_A | reverse complement strand
TGTGGCTGAAGCCGCGCACTCGCTCCAAGGCGACTGAAGTCGCTAATCGGCTAGACCCCAGCCTTAAAAGGACGGGGCTTGCGCCTCGTTTTTCGGTCAAGCTTAATGGGGATCGAAACTACCACGCCAACCACCCTATCGCCCAGCAAGCATACCGAATCGGATTGCAGTATCTTTTTCTCCCCTAATTTCACAGCGCTAGAGCCTAAACTCAAGCCTTTTTGCTTTCCAGGGCCCAGCGAGCTAGCTCTGTCCGGTTGTGCAGACCTGTTTTGCCCAGCATATTGCTAACGTGGCTCTCTATAGTGCGCTGGCTGACATTCATCACGTCTGCGATCTGGCGGTTTGCCATACCCTGCGCTAGCAACTGTACCACCTTTAACTCAGTAGGAGTCAATTCGACATTGCGGCGCGCCTTAATTTTGGGGCCGCTCTCTATACCTGGATTTGAGTGACGAATCAAGCGGGATGCTGCTTTTAGAGAAGATTCTACTTGGGCTACCAGTTCTTCGGGCTCAAAAGGCTTAACTATATAAACATCAGCTCCAGTGCTCAAGCCTTTTACTCGATCGGAACTTTGACCTTTGGCGGACAAGAAAAGAACCGGAATCCAGCTCGTGCGCGGGTCTTCTCTGATGTGTTTGACTAAAGTGTACCCGTCCATTTCTGGCATCATCACATCACAGATGATCAAATCGGGGACTTCTTGTTCGAGTTTTTCTAGAGCGTGTCTGCCGTTTTCTGCTGTGATGACGTTGTAGCCCCGAAACTCTAAGTAATCCTTGACTAGCAAGATCAAGTTCGGGTCGTCGTCAACCAGCATCAGCCGTTTTTGCTCTCCTGAATTATTGTCCTTCATGTTTCTTCCCGCTAGAGTATCCCGCACAATTCCTTGTTTTTCACTCCTGTTTTTTCCGTCAGTCCAGTGTCAGCCCGGGAAAGTTGGGGGTTGAGGACGGCGGTGGGGTGAAGGGATGGCGGTGAGGGGAAAGCGGGGCGGGTATTACCGCTTCCTCTCCCAGTGTTCGATGCCCGTTTGTGAATGTCTTGCGACGTGGAACGGAGCCAAAACCTGTAATGGACGATCGCCTGTCACGATCGGCCTTGATTGATGGAAGACTCACGCTCCCTAGCCCAAGTTAAATATTTAATCTCGATCGGTTCAATTGCAAGTTGATGCCCCGGTTTTAAATGATACTTCTGATATAGAGAAATTTAAGCAGGCTCCCTACTTACGTATTTAACTATTTCTAGTGTAGTTTGGCAAACTGCCGGATGTCTGCTACTGAGAAACTTTTCGGCAAACTCTCGCCAGAGGGCGATCGAACTGCTTCGATACACCTCTTAAAAAAACACACAGCGACAAGCAAGACTACCAGAAACAGGTAGGAGAGTACAGTTGTTCGATCGATCCGCAGGTGCGATCGCCCAACGCGCTCACGCTCTCTACTTTACCGTCTTAAACCTAACACCTTACTTATCCTGCTGTGCTTTTTCACCGCGCTATAGTTAAATATCTGCTTTCGCCTCAGCAGGCTCCGGCAAAGGATGAGTCAAAAAAGCGTATTCTTCAACCACCTGTGAGCCGATCAGATGTTCCTGAATAATTCTCTCCATGACGAGGGGAGTAACATCGCGATACCACACTCCGTCTGGGTAGACTACCATAATCGGGCCAGACGCGCACACTTGCAGGCAGTTAGCTTTAGTCCGAAAAATGCAGGTTTGCCGATCGGCTTTTGGCTTGTCCAACCCCAATTCTTGCAAGCGTTTTTTTAAGTAATTCCAAGCCACCAGACTGCTTTCTCGATCGCAACACTTGGGCACGGTTTGGTCGGCACAGATAAAAATATGCCGTTCAATTCGCTCTATTCCCAGGCTTTGGACGCAAGCGCTCAAGCCTTGGCTGCAAGATTCATCGTTGTTATTTTCAGATATTTTATTCATTCGTTAATAATAATTAATTAGCGATCGAAACTCATCACCACTCTCCCACTCTCCCACTCTCCCACTCTCCCACTCTCCCACTCTCCCACTCTCCCACTCTCCCATTCCCCCACTCCCCCACTCATCCTCGGTTCGGGAACCCGTACAGACAGATAAGTTGCGATCGCCCCTTACTAAAGCTAAATTAGCACTCAGGAGTCGAGAGTGCTAATATGTCAGTGTAAGCAGTCAGCCGTTGCTTTCATCGCGACCACTGACGGCTAACTGACTAGGATCTGTAATCTGGAGATTTATTTATGGCAGCAGTATCACTGAGTGTTTCTACCGTTAAACCGCTAGGCGAGCGCGTGTTCGTGAAAGTAAGCGCTAGCGAAGAAAAAACCGCCGGCGGCATCCTTCTACCCGACACAGCTAAGGAAAAGCCCCAAGTAGGCGAAGTTGCGGCCGTGGGCCCCGGCAAGCGCAACGACGACGGCAAGCGCGTTGAAATGGAAGTCAAAGTCGGCGACAAAGTTCTCTACTCGAAATACGCCGGCACCGACATCAAACTCGGCACCGACGAATACGTCTTGTTGGCCGAAAAAGATATTCTGGCGATCGTCAACTAATTAATCATTAGTCATCAGTCATCAGTCATCAGTCATCAGTCATTAGTTTAAAGCGAACGCCGCCAAAAAACTAATGACACAAGACAAATGACTCGCCATCCATCCCCAATCTAAAATCTCAAACCCTCTCATCCCCAAAAACTATGGCTAAGCGTATAATCTACAACGAAAATGCACGTCGCGCCCTCGAACGCGGTATGGACATTCTCGCCGAAGCAGTCGCCGTTACCCTCGGCCCCAAAGGTCGTAACGTGGTTCTCGAAAAGAAATTCGGAGCTCCTCAAATCGTCAATGACGGCGTAACCATCGCCAAAGAAATCGAACTCGAAGACCACGTAGAAAATACAGGCGTTGCCTTGATCCGTCAAGCTGCTTCCAAAACCAACGACGCAGCAGGCGACGGCACCACAACTGCTACCGTTCTGGCTCACGCAATGGTCAAAGAAGGTCTGCGTAACGTAGCTGCTGGTGCAAATGCGATCGCCCTCAAGCGCGGTGTTGACAAAGCAACCGGCTTCTTGGTAGAAAAGATTGCCGAACACGCCAAACAAGTAGAAGATTCCAAATCCATCGCTCAAGTCGGCTCAATCTCTGCTGGTAACGACGATGAAGTCGGCCAAATGATTGCCAATGCAATGGACAAAGTGGGCAAGGAAGGCGTAATTTCCCTGGAAGAAGGGAAGTCTATGACCACCGAACTCGAAATCACCGAAGGGATGCGCTTCGACAAAGGCTACATTTCTCCCTACTTCGTCACCGACACCGAACGGATGGAAGCGATTCTAGAAGAACCCTTCATCTTGCTGACAGACAAGAAAATCGGCTTGGTACAAGACTTAGTACCAGTGCTCGAACAAGTAGCTCGTTCCGGCCGCCCGCTGTTGATCATTGCAGAAGACATTGAGAAAGAAGCTCTAGCTACTCTCGTTGTCAACAAACTGCGCGGTGTGTTGAATGTAACTGCTGTTAAAGCACCTGGTTTTGGCGATCGACGCAAAGCCATGTTAGAAGATATCGCCGTATTGACCGGCGGTCAACTAATCACCGAAGACGCCGGTTTGAAACTGGAAAACACCAAGCTGGACATGATCGGCAAAGCCCGCCGCATCACCATCACCAAAGACAGCACCACAATTGTTGCCGAAGGTAACGAAGTCGCAGTCAAATCTCGCTGCGAACAAATTCGCCGTCAAATGGACGAAACCGAATCTTCCTACGACAAAGAAAAGCTGCAAGAACGTTTGGCTAAATTGGCCGGCGGCGTCGCAGTCATCAAAGTCGGCGCTGCGACTGAAACCGAAATGAAGGATCGCAAACTGCGTTTGGAAGATGCGATCAACGCAACCAAAGCTGCTGTCGAAGAAGGCATCGTTCCTGGTGGTGGTACAACTTTGGCTCACCTAACTCCTCAATTGGAAGAGTGGGCTAATGCCAATCTGAAGGGCGAAGAGTTAACCGGTGCTTTGATTGTGGCACGGGCTCTGGCTGCTCCCCTGAAGCGGATTGCTGAAAATGCTGGTTTGAATGGCGCTGTCATCGCTGAGCGCGTCAAAGAAAAGCCGTTTAACGTTGGTTTCAATGCAGCGACAAATGAGTTTGTCGATATGTTTGAAGCTGGTATCGTTGACCCTGCGAAGGTAACTCGTTCTGCTCTACAAAATGCCGCATCTATTGCCGGCATGGTGCTGACAACCGAGTGCATCGTCGTTGACAAGCCTGAACCCAAAGAAGGCGCTGCTTCTGGCGGCGGCGGCGGCATGGGCGGCGGCGACTTCGATTATTAATCGATAGTTTTTAAAGTAGGTGAGGGCGGTAGCGCCCCCACCTACTTTATTTTATTTAATTAGTTGATTAATAAATCAAGTTATAATAGCGTTCTCTCTAGTACACTGGGAGGCGCTATGAAAGCAGAAGTTCTCAAAAGATTATTTAGGGCGATCGCCAGTGCCGACACTGAGGCGATCGACAAACTCACATACCTAGTCATTCAGGAAGAACGCCAGAAGGGACACACCCTGTTAGCCGACCAATTAGAGAATATTTCCAAAAAGAGCCCGAAAGAAAAATCGATCTCTAACAGCAAAACAGCTTCGCCAGTAACAGAAAGCCGACAAGCTCTAAGCGAACTACCGACGAGTAAGCGATTAAATCTTCCTTTAGTGACTGTCATAGCAAGGGAAAAATTGCGGCATCATATGGTGCTTCCTGAAGTTATCGAAAAACGTTTCCAGCGAATTGAGCGTGAGTATGCAGCAAGAGATAGGCTTGCTCATCACGGACTCCGCTACAGACAAAAAATTCTTCTGTACGGTTTCCCCGGCTGTGGTAAGACACTCGGAGCAGAGCGTTTAGCTTGGAATACAGGTTTACCACTTCTCAAAGTTCGATTTGATGCAATGGTATCATCTTTTTTAGGCGAAACGGCGAGTAATTTGAGGCTGGTTTTTGAAGAAGCATCAAAAAGTCCATGTTTGTTGTTCCTGGATGAATGCGACTCAATTGCTAAATCTAGAGAAGACCATCAGGAAGTAGGAGAAATTAAGCGAGTGGTAAATACATTTCTTCAAATTTTGGATGAATATGAACCAACTTTTGGTCTGATTGTAGCAGCTACAAACCTCACTAAATCTCTTGATACTGCACTTTGGAGACGATTTGATGATTTGATAGAAGTACCAAAGCCAGGAGAAAAAGAGTTAGAATTTATCCTAAAAGAAACACTATCTGCTATTGAAGTCGGCTCTATTAACTGGCCTGTACTCATTGAGCAGATGAGAGATTTTTCGGCTGCTCAAGCCGTGAGGGTTGCACAAGATGCTGCTAAACGGGCAATTCTTGAGCGAGAGGAGCTCGTGATTCACGAACACTTGGAAGAAGCGATTAAAGAAATCAAGGTTGCATAAACTTAATTTTTGGTGTTAGGAAAACTAAATGGTTGAACGTTCTGATAGATTTCCGCATATTCAACTCAAGTTTGAAAGAGCAGGAATTGCTGCAAGTCCACAAGGAGGAGGCAAACCAAATGCAATAACATCTACGAATACAAGCAATCGACAAGGACATGGAAGTAAATTAAAGAGTTCTTTAGACTCCTTAATTTGTTATTGGCAAGATAGTCAAAAAACAAGAGAAGAAGAGGAAAAGCCACCACTTCCTGAAAAAGCTATACCTATCATTTTACAGATTGATCCTACTGCATTCGATGCAGAGAATCTCAGAAACTATGGAATCGAAGTAATTGCTGAATTAGAAAATGGGTATATTATTGGTGCTTCAGCAGATGATAGTGAATTTAGTGAACTAGAAAAAAAGATAGAAAAATTTATTAAGGCAGAGCGAGGAGGGGGTAAAGTTGCAGCAATCTGGGACTTTATTGATGGAAGCAAGCGACCTGAGTACGTCCTCTCACCAGAACTACTTAATCAATGGCAGCAAATTACAGATGAACAAATATATATTGTGGATATAGGTATTGCTTGTCTAGGAATGAAGTCACAATTGCCTGATTGCCCCGAAATAAAGCCCGATGAAAGTGACGAAAAGTTTACTAAACGCTTCACCACGTGGAGTAAAAAACGTGATTTAAATTACCAGCAATGGGATGAGATTAAGTCGCAAAGAGAAGATGAGTTTACGGAATTTGTCCAAGCTTATCGGGGAGAGATTTTAAATATTGTGGATGGAGCTATTCCTCAATCTTCTCAACTGCCCGATAGTTTTTCGTGCCGTCTTCAAATTTCTGGCAAGGGACTAAAAGACTTAGTTTTCAATTTCCCCTATATTTTTGATGTGAATTTGCCTGATGAATTTGCTAAGTTAGTTGAGCCGGAAAATTCATCTGATGTTGACGATCCTATTTTTCAACTAGAACAACCCGAATCAAATGCCCCTAACGTATGTGTTATAGATAGTGGGATTCAAGAAAATCATTCTCTTTTGAAAGCAGCTATTGATTCAGGCAATTCAAAGTCTTGGGTTCCAGAAGAAACCGATCAAACTGCTGACTATGTTAGCAACGGTGGACACGGAACCAGAGTGGCTGGTGCAGTCCTCTATCCCATAACAATACCTCGTATTGGAAATGAAAAAGCTGTTTGCTGGATTCAAAATGCGAGAATTCTTGATTCTAAATGTCAACTATCTACACAGCTATTTCCACCCAACTTACTTGGTGATATTGTGGAATTTTATCACAATCAAACAAAAACAAGGATTTTCAATCATTCTATCACTGGATCTGTTCCATGTCGTACTCAATATATGAGTGCTTGGGCGGCGGGGATTGATAATTTGACATGGGAAAAGGATATTCTGTTTATTGTAGCAGCAGGAAATTTACCCTTAAGTGGTGGAAGAATAGGATATACAAGATTATCTGTGCAAGAGCATCTTGCATCAAATCGGCTATGTCCCGATTATCTTGTAGAAAACTCTTGTAGAATTGCTAACCCTGCACAAAGTTTTCAAGCCTTAACCGTTGGCTCAATTTCTCTAGCTTCTTATCGTGCACTATCGTATTCTTCAATATCACAGAAGGATAAACCCTCAGCTTTTTCATGCTCTGGGTTAGGAATTTGGGATACCATTAAACCGGAAGTAGTTGAATATGGTGGAGACTTAGTAAAAGATGAATCTATACCACCTAACATTACTTCACCTAAAGAAGTTTGCCCAGAATTAGTGCGTTCGACTTTGAATGGTGGGCCAGGAGTTGCTGCTGACAATATTGGAACATCATTTGCAGCACCAAAAGTGAGCCATATTGCAGCGCGTCTTGCTGCTGAGTTGTCGGATGAGAGTTGCCTTTTATACCGTGCGCTGATAGTACAATCAGCCAGATGGCCAGAGTGGACAATGGTAGACAATATAGAAAAACTCCACGTCATTCGTCAAATTGGTTATGGTATTCCAAATATCGATCGCGCTTTAGGTAATTCTCCCAATCGCATCACTTTGATTACCAGAGGGAATCGTCCTATCAAAGCAAAAGAAGCTCATGTTTATCAAGTAAAATTGCCAGAAGGATTGCGTAGTCAGGGAGAAGAATATGAGATTCTGGTAGAAGTTACTTTATCTTACAAAGCACAACCGCGTCGAACTCGTAGAAATCGCCGAAAATATCTTTCAACTTGGCTGGATTGGGATTGTAGTAAAAAGGGAGAAAATCCAGAAAAGTTTCTGGCTAGGATTTTGAAAGAGTATGATGCTCCAGAGGATGCTGAAAAGGGAGAGGAAGGTTTTAAATGGACTATTGGCAAAAGAGCGAAAAACTATGGAAAAATTGACGGTGTTTCTAGAAGCGCGGGAACTATTCAAAAGGATTGGACTATTGTCAAGTCATTTGAACTCAGAGAAGCATTCTGTATTGCAGTAGTTGGACATGAAGGCTGGAATAACGATCCAGATGCTGAAGCACCCTATTCTCTTGTTATTAGCTTTGAAGCAATCACATCGAATATTCCGATTTACACTACATTTGTTGAGGCTCAAGTTCAACTAGAAGTGAAGCAGGAGGTAGAAATTGGGTAGTGCTGCTTTCTTGAATGATGCAATTGATACAAGCCTTTCTCCATAACGATTGAGCGTGCGAAAAGCAGGCGCTTATGCACCACTACCCATACTTAGTTGATGACAACGAAATCTGCTTGCGTAAAAATAGCCGGCGCGGCTGGCCGAACAGCCAATAAGTCCAATGCCAATCCACTTGTTGCAAGCGGTAGCCTGCTTGATAGTACAATTGTCGCGCCCCGTGATTGTTTTCCAAAACGTGGAGGTAAATCTCCGAAAATCCCCATTCTCGGGCTGTATTCTCGCAGTTGTCGAGCAGTTGTTGAGCAATTCCCTGCCGCCGATACTCCGGGTGAACTGCTAAATTTGACAAGTAAGGATAGTCGGAATTCGGTATTTGCCAAGGGAATCGAGAACGCAGAGCCATTTCTATTGTTCCTGCTATAGACTGAGTTTGGTGCGATCGATAATTCTGCATTCCTGACTCCCGCGAGACTAGCTCAGCAACGAGACAAATATAGTGTTCTGCTTTAGAACGGAGTCGATTTTTTAAATCTTCGTAAATGCCTAAACGCAACACTGGATACACCCATTCTACAAACCCCTCGCGGGAGTGAAAGCTCATGGCCAAAATATCCGCTAGTTGCGTCAAGTCATTTGATGCAGCCACCCGGATCGAAAAGCCAGAAAGTCCGGGAGTTTGTTGTTGGTGAGAAGCTGAGGAAAAAAAGGAAGGATTCACAATTCCAGGTCACTATATTAATTTTTCTACGCGGGTTACCGATCTGCCCATCTGAGAAATTTCACTTCTGGTGATAATGTAATATCACTTTTAAAAAAAGAATGTAACTTTAGACCAACTCCCAATCATAATATTTGTCATCGAGAATCTTAAATTTAAGAGATTAAATTGTATGACTTATACTCAGAGTTTATGAATGCGATTCAGTCACATTCTTTTTGTACTTTCCTCTAACTATTATCTGATGTAAATTGGAGATATTCAGTATTTTAGACTAAATTTATTTCCAATGAAAACCCATCCCTTAATACTAGATTTGTGGGTAGCGGGAAAGTTATTAAAAACAATCAAAAAGGTTTTAACGTCTGGTTCCCGGAAGCGTACCGCTCTCTGCTTGCAGAAATACCCGATCGAATATAATTTATCCGTCTAGCGGTAATTGACAATATCAAGTATCTACTAGACTAATACCGGGCGCGATCGCAAGTCGGATGTTGGCTGCCTGTCCCAGAACCCGACAACCCAGCTTTCAGCAGTGCTGGGCAATCAGGAAGCCCGTCCCCTCGCGAACAGGCCTTACCTGTTGCGCCGGAGGGCTAGATATTGTCCAGCGATATTGTGCTGCGATACTGTGCTGCGGGCGATCGAGAGCTTCAAAACTTCGATCGAGCGGCTCGATCGGTTTCCACAGAGTACATCCCTAGCTAAGATTAACAGATGGATGCTCAAGATAGCGGTGTTTCGCCGCAGTAATTGCCTTGGGCGTTGGTCTGGACGAGGCATAAAAAATGCCGCGCTCTGCCCAAAAAGTGCCAGTCTCACTAAAATGGTACAGCAATTGCGTCACTCGCACTTCCCCGCCTGTGTTGTCTGTCTGTCTCCCCCCCCGAATATCAGTCAGGGACACAGGGGCCGGAGAGGAAAGCCATATCCTTGGCAGAATGTGAAAGTTGCTGTCACCTAGGCAGCAAAAACACAGGGGAAGATGTTGGTTGTCTATTGTATCCTGCTACAGACAGTTTTTACACACCAAATAAAACAGGAAGATGAGCGATAATAACACATAAAGAAAGGCAAATCCACTCACAATCAGGACGATTATTCCTATGTATTATGAGATATCCAGAGGGCAGTTAAAAGTTGCGGATTCCTATTTTCACGCTCAACATAGAGGTGAGGGGTTAAGGACACTTCCCGCAAGACGAGATTTTTGTGAATATCATTAAATAATAAAATTGGGGTGCACTACAGGCAACTGTGGCGATCGAAGAATTCGGAATTGAAAACCCATAAATTAAAAATCAAGGTTGATTCTTGCCTCGACCCACTCACAACAACTTCAGATTCACGAATTTGTGTGACACCAGTTTCAAAAAATAATGCAACTGCCGGCAAACTCCAAACCCTTATGTCATCAGTCATCAGTCATCAGTCATCAGTCATCAGTCATCAGTCATCAGTCATTAGTAGTAGGTAACAACTGTCAACTGTCAACTGTCAACTGTCAACTGTCGTATGACTCGTGCAATTGAAACCTGCGAATTCTTTTTTTCAACAGACTTATTAAATCGAACTGCCCCGGGGCACAGGAGAACGGTGCATGAATTCCCAATCAAATCCTAAGCTCAAACTTCTAATCGTCGATGACGAACCGGATAACCTCGATTTGCTTTACCGCACCTTCCATCGAGACTATAAAGTGCTCAGAGCCGAATCTGGCCCCGCCGCCCTCGAAATTTTGGCAAAAGAGGGAGAGGTTGCTGTGATTATTTCCGATCAGCGAATGCCAAAAATGAGCGGTACGGAGTTTCTCAGCCTGACTGCGGCTCAATATCCCGATGTGATCCGAATTATTTTAACTGGCTATACGGATGTTGAAGATTTAGTTGAAGCTATTAATGCTGGCAAAGTATTCAAATTCGTTACTAAGCCTTGGGATGCTGAAGAACTCAGAGCTCTTGTCAGTCAAGCTGTTGATACTCACAATGTCCTGAAAGCCCGCACGAATGAACTGCGTAGGGCTCTCTCGCAAGAATCGCTGCTTTATGCCGTTACCAATACTATTCGATCGGCTCCCAATTACCAGCAAATGCTGCAAAGAATTGTGGAAACTGTCGGGCAGATGTTTGAGGTGAGTTGCTGTTTGCTGCGGCCGTTCCAAGACGGCCGGGTGGCTGATGAGTGGTTCGTTTACCAGAAGGCCGAAAGTAAAGGGTTGCGGGGCGATTCTGAAGCTAGACGAGATGCTTCTAGCGCCCGACTTTCGCCGGATTTGCTGCCGGATTTGGTTTGGGAAACTCTGGATGTGGAGGTGATTCAAGATGCTCAAACTGACGATCGAGTTTTAAGCTGGGACAATGAGCAGCGATTGCAGGCTTACCAAGCTGCGAATATTCGATCGAGCTTAATCGTACCGCTGTTTTACCAAATGGAACTGATGGCAGTCTTGGCGCTGCACCAGTTCGATCGACCGCGCCAGTGGGAAGACCACGAGGTACAGTTAGTAATTACGGTGGCCGACCAAGCGGCTTTGGCGCTTTCTCAAGCCCGGGCTTACGAACAGGTGCGGGCGCTGGCAAAGCGCGAGACCTTAGTCAATACTATTACTACGGCAATTCGATCGAGCCTCGACCCCCAAAATATTTTTGCAGCGATTACTCAACAACTCGGCCAAGCTTTGCAAGTTGACGGCTGCGCCCTATCTCTGTGGACAGAAGATGATGAATATGTCCAGTGCGTTGGTCTCTACGACACAAATAGGGATACGGTGGCTGTAAAACAGGGTTTTAACAATTCAGAGGTAGTTGCGAATCCTCCAAGCCCTCAAACTGCTGCTGAGAGTGCTGCTGCGAACCCTCCCGGCTGGGTTTTTGCCCATCCTTCCCTGCCGCAGTCTTTGGTGCCGATTCGCGGCAATCCGGTGTTGCTGCAAGTTATGGTATCAAAAGAGCCCGTGGCGATTGAAGACCTCAACGAACGCCCCGATTTAAATGTTACAGAACTGCAAGTGCGATCGCCAGCCCGCGCCCTGTTAGTCGTGCCCTTAATCTCCGAAGGCAAAATCATCGGCAGCATTTCGCTGCGCCAAAATTGCAGCACCCGCCGCTGGAACCTCTCAGACATTGACCTGGCTCAAATAGTGGCAACTCAAGCTGCTTTGGCGGTGCAGCAGTCGCGCCTCTACCAGACTACCAGACAGCAGGCGGAACGGCTTTTGGAAGCCGATCGGCTCAAAACCGAATTTTTCCAAAATATCTCCCACGAATTCCGCACACCTCTAACCCTAACTATCGGCCCTCTAGAATCAGCTTGCGGCCGCAAAGAAGACTTACCCTACGAACAAGCCGTCATCGCCTTGCGTAATTCCCGCCGCCTCCTGCGGTTGGTAAATCAACTGCTGGACTTGCAGCGCCTCGATGCAGGACGGATGCAGCCGAGTTTTCGCCCGTGCGATTTAGTCGGTTTTTGTTACTCTACGGCAGAGTCTTTCCGCGCCTACTGCGACAAAAAAGGACTGCACTTAATTACCCAACTGCAAGACTGTCCTTTACTTTATTTAGATATTGAAAGATTTGACAAAGTTATTTACAACCTGCTATCAAATGCTGTCAAATTCACCCCAGAAGGGGGAACAATCACGCTGACAGTTGAACCAGCCGGCGCTCACTGTTTGTTGCAAGTAAAAGACACCGGCATCGGCATTCGCACCGAACAAATTCCCTATTTATTCGAGCGCTTTCACCAAGCCGAAGGTTCTGCGAGCCGTTCCTACGAAGGCAGCGGTTTAGGTTTGGCACTTGTCAAAGAATTAGTCGAACTCCACGGCGGTCAAATTTCCGTCGATTCTGTTTACGGCGAAGGTACTACTTTTACCGTTTGGCTGCACTTCGGTTCGACTCATTTGCCCCCAGAACGGGTACTGGAAATCCCCGCCGAGTTTCACGCATCCAAAGCTGCGGTGGAACTGGCAGATGTGGAAGCTGACTTGTCGGAAGATGAAGCAGAAAATCATAACTTTGAGGCTCTAGAACCGATAAATTCCGAAACAGTAGCTGGCACGGTTTTGGTGGTTGACGACAATCCAGATTTGCGCTTTTATGTGTCGGGAATTCTGCGAGAGTCTGGCTTTGCAGTTTTGCTCGCCCGCAACGGAGAAGAAGGATTTGCCGTGGCAAAAAACCGCCGTCCGGATTTAATTGTCACGGATTTGATGATGCCTGTGATCTCGGGTTTGGATTTGATTCGGATGATTCGACAGGATGAAGACTTGCGGGGAACTCCGGCAATTTTGCTAACTGCTAAAGCCGACGCAGATACTCGGATTGAAGGAGTAGAACGGGGTGCTGATGCTTATTTATCGAAGCCTTTTAACGATCGCGAATTGTTGGCAGAAGTGCGGAATTTAATCGCCCTCAAGCAAAACGAGCGGCGAGTGCAGCAGTTGAACAATTATTTAACTGAGTCGGTGCTGCGCCGATTTTTGCCGCCGTCGATGGTGAAAGCCGCTGCGGCTGGAGATTTGGCCTTGGATTTGCGCCCGGAACCGCGATTGATTACTATTTTGTTTAGCGATATTGTCGGTTTTACTCAAATGGCAAATACGCTGCGATCGCGCCGGGTAGCTGAGCTGTTGAATGAATATTTGGCGGCAATGACTAAGGCTATTTTTGACAGCGGCGGTACGGTGGACAAGTTTGTGGGAGATGCGGTAATGGCTCTCTTTGGCGCGCCGGAGGAACTAACGCCAAACGAGCAAGTGCGCCGCGCTATAGCTGCTGCAAGGCTTATGCTGCGAGCTCTGAAGCAACTTAACGAGCGCTGGTTGGAGCAGGGAATTGTGGGGGAAAATGGGGTGCCTCCGGTGCGGTTTCGCTGCGGTATTCACCAGGGTACTGCGGTGGTGGGGATGTTTGGCGGCCCCGATCGATCGGATTATACTGCGATCGGGCCGAGCGTGAATATTGCTGCTCGTTTGCAAGAGGTGGCGGAACCAAACTCTGTGCTGATTTCGGCTGCGGTTGCAGATTATGTTGAGGAGAATCGAATTGTTAAATATAAGCCGCTGCAACTCAAGGGAATTGATGAAACAGTGTTGACTTTTATGCTGAATTGTGATTAGTCATTGGTTGTTTGTTATTGGTTATTAGTTGTTTGTTATTAGTTATTGGTTATTTGTTGTTTGTTGTTTGCGACCAACGCTCAATATCTAATAGCCATCTCTAATAATTATTGTGGAACAGGCATCCTGCCTGTTCAATACGAGTCTCGATCGCTATGAATGAGTAGGGAATTGGCGATCGCAATTTGTAGAATCATCGAAGTGTTTGGTATTTGGTGTCAGGGGCGATTCACGAAGAGGGATAACTTCGCTTCACGCTCTTTTTTCGGTGGGGCGAATCCGGTCGAGATAGCTACGCCGCGCGTACATTTCAACCGAGGACGTTGCAAGTGCACTTGAACCAGAGTGCGATCGAGAATAACGGTGAAATTGAGCAGCGGCGCGAAATCTCAAAACGCAGACGAGAAGACTTGATACCGTCCGCGACTATGAGTTATTCGCACGAACAGCAAATACAGAATGGGAATTGTTTTGAGATATACTTTTATCTATGCGTAGGAGGTAAACTTTCCACTTTGAGTTTAGAGCCGAGTAGTTTAGATGATATCCGTCTAGAGATAGCTAAAATTGCTACCCTTTATGGAGTTTTTCAATGTGTTGAATGTAGTCAGGCAATCAAAGAGTTCTTGACAGTCAGAAAGGTGCATGGGAAGCAAATTAAGCTCGATTTAGGCAGGCAAGACCTACCTTGGTCAGTGATTTATGATTTACGACGAGGGCAGCAAATTGCTACTAATGGCTACCACATCGGAATATCAATTACAGTTGACGGAGAGGAAATTGTTTTTGACAATATAGATCGTAGTGGCGTAACTCGGCAGGAATGGCTACAAAATTTAACATCTCCTACTCTGGAACTGGGTATGGGAAGTTTTAAGATTATAGAAGAGGAATTTTGAGCGGCAAAGCTGACCAACTTTTGAAAAATATTGAGGTGGATAATGCACGATTTATATACGCTGATTCACAAAATCAAGAAAGCTCCTTCAATGTACTTGGGAAGACACTCAATTATTTGCCTTCAGGCTTTTTTATCGGGTTACAGCGTTGCTAAACATGAGTTGGGAGAACAGCCAACAAAACAAGACAGCGATTTTATGTCGTTTCCTGAATGGATACGAAAAAGATTCAACGTGCAGACTAGCCAATCTTGGGCTAACATCATTCTTTTTTATTCTGAAGACGAAAGTAAAGCACTCGATCAATTTTTTGAACTGTTAGATGAATTTATCGATCGGAATTCTTCTACTGACACTTTACGCGAAGGCGAATTGGATATAGGGGAGAAGTTGCCAGCGCATCATTAGTTCAGAGAAAGTGCGATCGCTCTTGTTTGAAAAAAATAAGGACGATCGCTGCTGTTTCAAAATAATTTATAAGGGAGATCGCTGCCTTCTTTATGACCACAATCATCGTTTTTTTATTTGAGACATTACTATCGTAGGGCTGGGGAAGGCGATATCGACTCTACTGTTTTTTCTTCGGGTTGACTGGTAAGATAGAGGGTATCCGGACTAAAATCTTGCTCGTGGGGCCATTGAATGCTGCCAAAAGTAAGTTTGACTTGCTGAAAATATTCGATATTTTGAAGTTCGGTGAATATTCCTTTGTCGAGATAGGGAGTGACATTAAAGAGACGAATTTCGCCATTACTAAAGGTGAGGCGAAGTCGATAGTTTTCTAAGGGTTCGACCTTGATGACTTTGGGAGACATATAATTACTCCGAATCACTGGAGGGGGTTGATTTTGAAGACTTGTTGCCCATTGACTGCGAGTTGCCAATCCGCCATCAGTTCATCTTGATGGATTTCGATCCAGGCTTGAACCAGCTTGAGTTTAGATCTTTGTAGTTGCCCCTCAAGGATATCGCCATTAGGGATGGCAAATACGGCTTCATCGTCTTGATAGCTGACGTGGATGTGCGGGCATTGATGTTTTTGGTTATCAAAGTAGTACATTCTGACGATGACACCATAAAACATTGAAATTACAGGCATGGCGACTGATTTTGGGCGTTGATTATACTTTCTATTGTAAGCGATCGCGCTAAATCTTGCGATATTTGTGGGGTTTGGGCGATCTCGTTCTTGACGCTCGGTGGGGATCTCGCTCCGGGTTGAACAATAATAAGGGCCAGCGCTCTTTCATTTTCAACTATAGCTCATCAGAAACAAGAAAGGGCGATCGATCTGGGAAAACGGCAATTTACCACCAGGAGTTCATTTTTGCGATCGATCATCACCAAAGTCACATTAAACGCCGATGAATGTTAGGCTGAGAGAGGAAACTCAACTGACGGGAGAGGGGCGATGCCACTATATTTCCGTAGTAAAGCGTCGAATAAAGTTTTCCAAATTTCTCTTAGAGATGAGCCCTTTAACCATTTTCTTTGCAAAATTTTCTAGCTCATGTATTGAAACCCTAACATTATCAACATAAAGCTTTTTAGCTCTATATCCTATCATTCCAGCACAAATTACATAGCACAGCGTTTGTAGAACAACTCCAGCAGCATAGCCAGCAGCAGTTCCAAAACCCAGCGATACAGTAGTTCCAGAAAATCCCGCTACAAGTTTTGATATGCCAGTTCCCCATTTAATAAATTCAAATTTCCAGCCGAATTCTTGATGAAACTCACTATAAAAATTTTTTGCTTGCAATTCAGCGTCTTCAATATCTTCTTTAGTCAAGTTGCTGATAGATTTGCAAGCTAGAATTATTTTGTGGATCATTTGTATAATTTCTTCATCAAACTTCGGTATTTCATGGATTGGAATTCCTGAAGCTGCAAGAGAAGTTACTTTTATCATTGTTTCACGAATAACACTTGCACAGTCTTTTGATTTACTTCTAAGAATTAGATTGAACAAAAAAGCTTTCTGAGAATCTTCAAGTCCTCTGGCAATAGCCTCTTTTAATTCTTCAATTCCAATTTCTTGTGCCACCAGACTGCAAATTCCTAAAATTTTTGGAGAGGAATGACCTAAATCTCTTTCGATTTGATGCTTTATCTTTAACCAGTCCTCTCTTGGGGGAACTGTGTCTATTTTAGAGATGGCTATAACGATGTGAGAGGCATATATTTGTTTTAATATAAAAAAATCTGTCTTATTACTCGCAGTCCAGCCAGATGCAGCATTAACGAAATAAACAACTAAATCTGCTCCCCTGTAGAAACTTACATCTGTTCCTGGTGCTCTCAGTCCAGGCGTATCAATAATTTTCACAGCTTTAGACAATGTGGGTACTTCGTATGGATCATCAGTTACTGTAGATCCCGTGATGATAGATACCTCTGCAACTTCTTCGCCCCGAATAGCATTGACTGTAGAAGACTTGCCACTATTAACTTCTCCAACAAAAGCTATTTTTAACCCCTCTCTTAACTTTTTAATCAATTGCTTTGTGGATTCCGTATTTCTAAAATTTTGCATATGTCGAAGATTGCGTTTGTAGGTGTGTTGGCTGTTAAGGAAATTGAGCGCTATACGTCCTATGCTTACTCGGGCCACTTTGTGTATTGCAAGTTATACAAATCCGATGAGCTTACCCTGGATTTTTCAGCTTTTCTTGACTCCGGTTGGGAATCCGTTTGAGGCGATTTCACTTGTCATGAGGCATCAGTAGATTTAGCAAATAGCCAGAAACACCTTGATAATTTCCTCATTATTCCTTAGAAATAACGAATTTGCCTATCCAAAAAATGTTCTATTTTGCCGCCATTATTTTACCTACTTTCACTTTATTTAATCTGGTTTTATACGAAACTGTATGAAAATGTACCAAAAAGCTGGAAATGTGAGCTACAATACATAAAACATCACACTCCGTGACCAGATGGATCTTAAAGAAGTGTTAAAACTCGCAGATGATATAGTATTTGCTAAAACGGGTCAGCACCTTGACGATTTACAAGCAGCAGTATTGCAAGGAACTCTACAACGTGAGACATACAAGCAAATAGCGAAGGATTTTGACTGTTCTGAAAGTCGCATCAGGGAAATCGGATCGGAATTATGGCAGATACTTTCAGAAGACTTAGGGGAAGATGTTAATAAAAAGAATTTTCGATCGGCAATGGAGAGGTGGCAAGTTTCAAATGTCTCCAATTTTGCAAAAGATGTTGTAGGGATTGGTATCTTTAACATTTGTGGAGAAGCTAGACACCCGCCAAACATACCAAACTCACACCCACAAAATCAAGAAACATCGCATCAAGAGTTAAGCGAGATGCCGGAATTAGGTGCTTTCTACGATCGCACTTCCGAACTCAAAACCCTCACAACCTCGATTCTACAACAAAACAGTCGCCTCATAACCATCACCGGCGGACTCGGCATCGGCAAAACATCCCTAGCAATACAACTCGTACAACAAATAAAAGACGAATTTGAATGCGTCATTTGGTGCAATCTCGACACATCCCCCACCCTCGGTGAATTTGAAGCCAACTTAATCCAGTTTTTATCGCAGTCCCAAAAGCAAGATTCACCGACAACCAACCAGAAAGTATTATCCCTAATTAAATATTTACAAAAACATCGGTGTTTAGTAGTCTTAGATGACGTTCACAATTTGTTCAGCAGCGGCGAATTAGCAGGAAAATATAAACCAGGATACGAAGAATATCGCTCTTTATTTAAACAAATAGAAAAATTATCCCATCAAAGTTGCTTCCTGCTAGTCGGTTGGGAACCACCCAAAGAAGTTCCTCAACTCACCAGCGAAAATACTCCCATTCGTATTTTACAACTCACAGGCTTAGACAGTGCGGCCGCGCGGGAAATACTCAGAGATAAAGGATTAGCAGAAATCGAGAACTGCGAAACACTCATTCACCGCTACCAAGGCAATCCGTTATGGTTAAAAAGCGTGGCGACTTTGATGCAAGAGTTGGGAATTGGCGCGACTGAGTTATTGTTAAATGATACCATTTTGTTGCCCGAAGATTTGAAAGATGTTTTACAGCAGCAGTTTAGTCGCTTATCGGAAATAGAAAAACAAGTCCTCTGTTTGTTTTGTCGGGAAAGTGAACCAGTTAACCTGGCAAAATTACTCGAATATGGCACTGTGCGATCGCCAGATTTGCTCAATGCCCTGCAATCTTTATCGCGGCGTTGCTTCATTGACAAAACAGGAAGTTTTTATACTTTGCCACCTGTCTTGAGGCAGTATGTCCAAGAATTATGATTTAACTGTTAAAAATTGCCTGATCTGGTGTTGACTTTTCTCGGTCTTTTGCTGTACTATGAGAATGTATATAGAATAATGGAAATAGTGAGTTTTTTATTTTTAATGCGCCAATTCCCATTATAAATAAAGTATATGTCAATTCGCCAGAATTTGCAATACTAAAACAATACTTTTTTCCCGCCGATCGCACTTAAGCACCAATCAATGAAATATTCTGCATCCAGCCCCAGAAACAACAGCCAAACATCTCGCTTTGACGGATTATCTTTGGACGATCGCAATCCCGACTTCATAAAACTAATGCTGCCACTCTGGGAATGGCTGTACCGCTACTATTTTCGCGTCCAAAGCGACGGCTGGCACCACGTCCCCGCACGCGGAAAAATGCTCGTTGTCGGCTCTCACAACGGGGGAATCGCCGCTCCTGATATGTTTATGTTCCTATACGAATGGTTCCACAGATACGGCACTGAACGCTTGGCCTACGGATTGATGCACCCGACGGTTTGGGAAGTTTCTGCTGATATTGCTAGCATGGCGGTGCGGTGTGGCGCGATCAAAGCGCATCCAAAAATGGCGATCGCAGCTTTGCGAAAAAATGCCCCGGTTCTAGTCTATCCTGGTGGTGCCGAAGATACTTTTCGTCCCTATCACTTACGCAATAAAATCTACTTTGCCGGACGCAAGGGATTTATTAAGTTAGCATTGCGAGAAGAAGTGCCAATTGTACCAATTATATCCCACGGTGCCCACGATACTTTAATAGTTTTGGCAGATTTGTACGAAGAAGTTAAGCAATTGCATGAATTGGGGATGCCGTGGTTGTTGGGCATCGATCCGGTCGTGTTTCCGGTGTATTTGGGATTGCCTTGGGGATTGAGTATTGGGCCTTTGCCAAATCTGCCTTTTCCCGTGCAAATTCGGACTCGCGTGTGCGAACCAATTGTATTTGAGAGGTACGGTAAGGAAGCTGCGGGCGATCGCGATTATGTCGATGCTTGTTTCGATCTAGTTACAACTCAAATGCAACGGGAATTAGATTGTTTGATTGGCAATTGAGCATTGCACAAGTTTATTAATTCGGCCGACTGGTGACTAATTGCCCGATCGCCTTTAACGCAATCCCGGGATGAAAAAGTACAGTCGGCGGCTCAATCATGTGCAGAACTTCCAAAAAAACTTGACAAACTTTCGCATCTGTAGTCAACGCTTTTAACACCAGATCCATGTAATTAATTGTCAGTCGCGTAGCCAGGTTTGGTTTCGCACCCTCACTTCCCCGATAGCGCGAATCCTGGCTGATAGCAAACGTCCAAGGAATAGTATGTAATTTTGCGAGTTTTTGTTGAAAATGTCGCCCAAAGCCTGTTAAATCGCCTTCAGGATAGCGCTGCCGCTGTTTTTGCAGACATTCATCCAGCATCTGAGCATCCAATCCAGCAACCGTCATTCCTTGGCCGTAAACAGGGTTGAAAGCGCAAACTGCATGGCCGACAATTACCAAATTTTCAGGATAATGGGAGAGGCGTTCGTAGTGGCGCAAACGGTTTTCTGTACCTCGATAACTATACACAGGTGCGATCGCCTTTGCATCTTTAATCGCATCATAAATCATCGGAGTTGGCAGACTGCGCGCAAATTCTACAAAACCTGCTGCGTCTGCGGGCGGATAATCGCGATCGCCCCCACCGAGAGTCACCAGCCAGCGATTCCCCTCGATCGGGAAAATTGCACCGCCGCGAGTGCGAAATGGCGGTGCAGTTGACACAAATACAGGCGCTGTATCTGACAATTTACCGCTGCATTCATAGATGCGCGTCGCATAGCCGACAAAAGCATTGATAACCGTTTCAGGTGGCGGTTCATAGCCGAGTTTTTTCAACCATTTAGGCGTTTGAGAAACTTTGCCGCTAGCATCGACTACTAAATCTGCATTCAAATTCTCTTCATTAATGTTACCTGGGTTTTGGCGATCGCAAAAACGCACCGACACACCAGCAATCGCCGTGCCCTGAGTATTCGCCAGCAACCCCGTTACAGTCCCTCCTTCCAGGAAATGCACGTTCGTATTTTCAGTCAAGCGGTGGCGAATTTGGCGATCGAGTAAATCCCGACTGAACATAATTAAATCATCTGGATCGGGGGTAAAATGTGTCGCCCAACCAGCCGGACTAAACCAGGCGATCGACTTCGGATCTAACCTCGGAGCACCCGCAGCTATCAGTTCGTTTTCTAAGCCGGCAAACAACTGTTCTAAGATGATTTTTCCACGAGTCAAAAGGATGTGCAGGTGTCGGGATTGAGGAATACCGGGGCGAGGCGCAGCTTGTTCGGGAAAAAAATCTCGTTCAACAATACTTACGCGATCGAAGTGTTTCGCTAATACTCTAGCGGCCAACAGTCCTGCTAAACTCCCGCCCATAATAATCGCGTGACTTTCTCGCTGCATAATCAATTTTTTTGAAGGTTAATAACTAATACCATGTTTACAAAGTTTTCGACCAAACAAGTGTGGCGTTTGTTTACAGTCTACAAGCGATTAAATAGGTGCGTCGCGATCGGATTGTCGATATTTATTTAGGGATTTTTGATGTATCCGCACCCTACGACTCACAATTTTTTTCTCTCTCTTCTCTTCCTCAGCGTTCTCTGCGTCCTCTGCGGTTCGTTAAACAAAGTCTATTTGACAACGGACAGAAAACTGACATAGCACAATTATCCCTGAATCAACAGCAGGCCGCAGACATATTTATACACTTCCGACTGTAGGGGGATGCTTTAGCTCGTCAATAAAGCGATGCTTGCCATTGGGGGCATGAGTTTAACACTATACATTGGTCAAGTCGCGCCAATGAACGCGCGCACCCACCCTTTAACGAGGAATATACTATGTATCAAAATTTGCCAATAAATCCACAACTGTATAACATCGGGTTCTGGCTGGCCCAAGTGCCTGTAGAACAGACTACAACAACAACAAGCAGAGTAGAAGACGCAGCACTCCTCTATTCCGGGCCGCAATTTTTTATTGCATTAATATCTGGAGTCGTGCTCGCCTGCGCTTTCCAACTCTTGCTGACAAATTTATCAGTAGCCGCAGGCCTTTCCTACATCGGACAATCCCACGACGATGGACACAAATCTGATAGCAGTAGTCCCGTCCGCCACATCGGCCGCAAAGTCGGTACTTGGACTCTAATCACCGTCACTGTCGCCCTATTCTTCGCTTGCTTGCTAGCAGTTAAGCTTAGTTTGATTAGCAGTCCTGGTTTAGGTGCGATCGTCGGTTTAGTCGTGTGGGCGGCCTATTTCTCACTCCTCGTCTGGGTGAGCTCCACCACCGTCGGTTCCCTGATCGGTTCCGTGGTTAACACCGCAACATCTGGCGTTCAAGCTATTTTCGGCACCGCAGCCGCAGCCCTCGGCGCCAAAGCAGCTAGCAATCAAGTAGTCGCCACGGCGAAAGCAGCAGCAGCAGCGGTGGGCCACGAACTCGGTAGCGCGATCGACCCTACAAGCTTGCGGGAAAACGTCGAAGACTACATCCAAGCCCTCAAACCGCCGGAATTAGACATCAAAGCGATGCGTAGCGAGTTTGAAAAATTGCTCAACGATCCGCAACTCAAAAGCATTGCGGGCGAAAATTTGCCGAATCTCGATCGACAAACTCTCGTAGATTTAGTCAGTTCGCGATCGTCCTGGTCAAAACGCGATGTCAACCGGATTGTAGACCAACTCCAAGATGCTTGGAAACAAGTAGGAAAACCAGACCAAAAATCAGACGGCATCGCCCAATTGATAGATTATCTCAAATCAGCAAAATCGGGAGATTTGCTCTCAGATACGCTGACAAGTAGGGTAGAAAAAGTTCTCGGCAATCTGGGCGGGCAAAATTCTGGACAAAACTCCACAATGATGTCCCAAGCAACGTCAATGGCAGTTAATGCTTTAATGGGAGTAGTTTTGGGTCGCACGGATATTTCCGACTTAGATGTCGAAAAAGTAATGGGTCAGCTTAAAACAGCTAAGGACAAAGTTAGCCAACAAGCTGATAAAATTACCGCTCAAGTCAAAGGCGAACCAGAAACTTACAGCCCAATTCGTGCTGACGTAGAAAACTACTTGCTCAACACTTATTCGTGGCAGATGAACCCTACCGCGATCGAGCGCGAATTTCGTGACGTGCTCTACGATCCAACGGCAGATCCGGGAACTGTGCGCCACGAATTGGAAAAACTAAATCAGTCCAAGTTTGCGGAAATCCTGGCAAGTCGAGGCGTTTTTACCCAAGACAAAATTAAAGAAATTTCCCAGGAATTAGAAGGAATCAGACAGCGAGTTTTACAAACTGCGATCTTTGCCGAGGAGCAAGAAAAAGCTCGCGATTTGCAGTGGCGCGTGGAAACTTATTTGAAGCTGACGCCGAAAGCAGAACTGACAGCAGCAGGTATCGGGAGCGATTTTAAGAAAATCTTAGAGGATTCTGATGTTACTTACGAACAGTTGCGCGATCGGCTTTCTCCTTTCACCAGCGATAGTTTCGTGCAAATTCTCAGAGGCCGCGAAAACTTCGGCTTCCAGGAAGTAGACCAGATTGTTAAAGAGTTGGAAAGGACGCGAGATGTAGTTTTAGCAGATGCTAAAGGTCTGCAAGAAGCAGCGCAAGTCCGACTAGACAATCAGTGGCAAAAAGTACAAGAATACTTGAAGTCTACGGGCAAAGAAGAACTCAATCCCGAAGGGCTCAAGCGCGATTTCAAAACGCTGCTGGACAACCCGGAAGCGGGAATGTGGGCGCTCAGAGCTAGAGCTTCTCGGTTCGATCGCGAAACTTTGGTAAAATTGCTATCTCAGCGCAAAGACCTCAGCGAAGACCAAGTAAACCAGCTTCTCGACAGTGCCGAAGAAACTTGGCACAGCGCGCTGGAAGCACCGCAAAAGTTGGCTGAAAAAGCCAAGGATCAGTACGACCAAACTACTACCGCCCTGGCAGATTACCTGCGGAAGACTGGCAAGGAAGAACTCAATCCTGAAGGGATTAAGCGGGATTTGACCAAATTGATGGAAAATCCCAAGGAAGGGGCTTTAGCGCTGCGCGGAAGGCTATCTCAGGTCGATCGCGATACTTTGGTCAAGCTGCTTTCTCAGAGAGAAGATTTGACCGAGGAACAAGTCAATCAAATTATCGACCAAGTGCAGGAAACTCTAGGATCGATCGTGAAAGCGCCGCGCCGTTTGGCGAAGCGGGTGCAAACTCAAGTCCAGGATTTTCAGAGCATTTTAGAGGATTATTTGCGAAATACGGGCAAGGATGAATTAAATCCCGAAGCCATCAAGCGGGACTTGCAACTGCTGCTACACGATCCAAAAGTCGGCGCTTACAGCTTGGGCGAACGACTGTCGCATATCGATCGAGCGACTATGATTTCTCTGCTGTCTCAGCGCCCGGATATTTCGGAAGCAGAAGCTGCTCGGATTGTCGATCAAATTTTGTCGGTGCGCGACCAATTCGCACTGCAAATCCAGAAAATTCAGGAGGGCATTCAATCGGTAATTGACGGAATTCTCGGAAAAGTTCGGGATTACCTCAATTCGCTCGATCGCCCGGAACTCAATTATGAAGGTATCACGCGGGATGTGCGGAAGTTATTTGACGATCCGCAAGCCGGATTTGATGCTTTGCGCGATCGCCTCGGTCATTTCAACCGCGATACTTTAGTGGCTTTAATTAGTTCGCGCGAGGACATTTCTGAAGCAGATGCGAACCGTTTGATCGACCAAATCGAAAGAAGCCGCAACAGCGTCTTGCAAAGAGCAGAACGCTTGCAGCAAGAAGCGCAGCTTCGCCTCGAAAACATCAGATTGCAAGCTGAAAAACAAGCTGAAGAAACTCGGAAAGCAGCGGAAGTTGCCTCTTGGTGGCTGTTTTTCACGGCTCTTACCTCGGCGGCTGCGGCTGCGGGTGCTGGTGCTTTAGCTGTTATCCGATAAACAAGAGTCAATTTGTGCGCTCGGATTTCTAATAGTGCCTGATGTTAGTAGAAACTCACATCAGGCACTATTTTTATCGACCTTCTTAAAAGCGGTGAGGTATTTCTGCTTAAGAGCATTTCGCCTCGATTCACCATTGTAAAACAGGTTCGTAGTGAGGACTTTAGTCCGCATTCAAGAAGGACTAAAGTCCTCACTACGAACCGTAAAGCAAATCGATTCACCATTGTAAAACAGGTTTGTAGTGAGGACTTTAGTCCGCATTTAGGAAGGACTAAAGTCCTCACTACGAACCGTAAAGCAAAACAAAATTGTTATCAGGATTCTCAAGGGCGGTGAGGTGTTTCTGGTAAGTTCGTGTCGCCTCGATTCACTATTATACAACTGGTTCGATCGTTCGGAATGCAAGTCCTCCAGAAGAAGGACTTGCATTCCGAACGATCGAACCGTAAAGCAAAACAGAATTGCGATCGGGCGAATCAAAAGCGGTTCTCAATCCAGCACGCCTGTTGTGTCAACCGCCACCGGCACCCCGCCCTGGGCGGGGCGAGTATCAAACGCGAAGTTTTTTCGTGGCGCGATCGCCCGTTTCTTTTGAAAATCGCGGTTAGCTCATGACTCGCAGGCGATCGGTTGTGCATAATGAAGGGAACTAAAGATGTGAAAATACTACACTGACTGTGGGGGGCTAGATACCCGATACCTTGGAAATACCGAGGGCTTTTGCAAATGAGCCCACAACAGTCAAAACACGCAGGCCAGGCTCGATCGCCAATGCTAAACAACCTACGTCTCCAACCTCCCCAGGCTACTTGCTTAGTAACACCGTGAGGAGGCCGACGCCATGCAACTCCGAAAAAAAACACTATTAATTATCGGTGCAGCTCTGATCAGCCTGATTGTGGTTCTCTATGCCACTGCATCAACCATTTTGCTGCACGATTTTAACAACCTGGAGGCACAGTACGTCCGCCAGGATGTCGCGCGGGCTTTGGATGCCTTAGATGATGACTTGTCGAATTTAGACACCAGCGCTCAAGATTACGCCGAGTGGGATGATACGTACTCTTTTGTCGATACACGGAACCAAGAATTTGTCAAGTCAAATTTTGTAAATTCGACATTTGTTTACTTGAGATTAAACTTATTGGTGCTGCTGGACTCCGACGGTAAGACCATCTTCAGCAAAGGTTTTGACCTGAAATCCAAAACCGAAATCCCAATTCCGGCAAGCTTGCAACAGCACTTGACCGAGGCGCTGATCGAGTCCCAGACAAGTTCTGAGGAGGGGTACCCCGCCAAAACAGGCGTCGTCACCCTGCCAGAAGCCACGCTGCTGATAGCCTCAAAACCGATCGTCAACAGCAACGCTCAAGGCCCGCCGCGGGGGACGCTGATCCTGGCACGCTACCTCGACAACACCGAAATTGGTTTGCTTTCGGAACTGACTCACCTGTCAGTGGATTTTAGATTGCCGAGTTTAGATTTTAAAGTGGGAGCCACGAACTACTCCGGACAAGGTGCTAAGGTGCTGGCTCGCTCCAGGCAGGATTTGGACAATCTCAAACTCAAAATTTCCAACCTCAAATCAGTAGAAATTTTAATCGAGCCGCTCAGCGACAGCGTAGTCGCAGGATACGCCCTGATTCGGGACATCCGGGGCAAGCTAGCGCTGCTGCTGCGAGTAGAAGTAGACCGAGTAATCTCTAGGCAAGGTCAGGCTACCCTAGAACTCTTTACTTTCTCGATATTGGCAGTAGGTTTAATATTTAGCGCGATCGCCATGCTGTTGTTAGAAAACTTAGTCTTGGCGAGATTGGCCGACTTGAGCACTAGCGTCAGCAACATCGCAGCCAACGGCGATCCAGACTTGCGCGTTCAAATAATGCCAGGAGGCGATGAACTCGCCAGCTTGGCCGACACCATCAACCAAATGTTAGAAGCATTGGGCAATTCTCAAGTCGAACGCAAGGAGAGCGAATACCGCTATCGGTTGATCGCCGAAAACTCAACCGACATGATTACCAGACACGACCCCAAAGGCGTGTTTATCTACGTCTCGCCCGCCAGCCACGCTTTGCTGGGATACGAACCTTCGGAACTGATTGGGCGCCTTCCCAACGATTATTTTCACCCCGACGATTTAGAAACCGTCGCCAAAGCTCACTCGAAAGTCCTGGCGCTGCCAGTTACTTACACCGTCAGCTACCGCATCCGCCACAAAGACGGCAAATACATTTGGTTTGAAACCACCAGCCGCACGATCCGCGATCCCGAAACCGGTGGAGTGCAAGAAATTATCGGCGTTTCGCGCGACATTAGCGTACGCAAGCAAACAGAACAAGAACTGCGAGAAAGCGAAGCTGCAATTAAAGCTTTGTACCAAGTGACTTCTGCTCCCCGTACAGACCCGCAGGGCCGCCTTTCTACCTTTGATTTGCGCCTCGAAGAACTGCTGGCAATGGGATGCCGGCATTTAGGCCTTTCCGTGGGAATTTTGTCGCACATTCAAGGCGACAACTATCAAATAATTGCTGTTGAATGTCCCGATGAGTCGATCGTCAAATCACAAATCTACGATCTGGAAAAAACCTTTTGCGTAGCTACAGCAATGGCAAAAGAACCGATGTACTTTGAGTCGGTGAGGTTTTCGGGTTTGTGTTTCAATACTCCCAATCCTGCCTTCAACATCGAAGCTTACATGGGCACTGCCGTCACGGTGGCAGGTGAAGTTTACGGCACTCTATGCTTCTTTGCTCCGACTCCTCTGACAGAACCGTTCCGAGCTGTAGATAGAGAGTTGGTGAAACTGATGGCTCAGTGGGTGGGCAGCGAACTAGAACGCCAGCAAACAGGCGTAGATTTGGCAAAAGCTCGCGACGAAGCACTGGCAGCTACGAAAGCCAAAAGCGAATTTTTAGCCACCATGAGCCACGAAATTCGCACTCCGATGAATGGAGTCATCGGCATGACAGGTTTGCTGCTGGATACCCACTTAAGTCGGGAACAGCGCGATTTTGTAGAAACTATCCGCAGCAGTGGCGATGCTTTGCTGACGCTGATCAACGATATTCTGGATTTCTCGAAAATTGAGTCGGGCAAATTGGACTTGGAGGAACATCCGTTTGACATCCGCACTTGCATTGAGGAATCTCTCGATTTGGTAGCTGCTAAGGCGGCACAAAAAAAACTGGAATTGGGTTACTTGATCGATCGCTCCGTACCACCAACGGCGATCGGTGACAGTGCCCGCTTGAGGCAAATTTTAATCAACTTGCTCAGCAATGCTGTTAAATTTACTGAAAGGGGAGAAGTGGTGGTTTCGGTGACTGCCAAAAAGCTTGCAGTGTCCACGATCGGCGCTCAAGAACTGCCAGCAATTAATGGCGAACCACGAGCAATTCACAAAGTATACGAAATACAATTTGCGGTTAAAGATACTGGTATCGGCATTCCGTGCGATCGCATGGATCGGTTGTTTAAATCTTTCAGCCAGGTTGATTCTTCAACGAGCAGGCAGTACGGCGGTACGGGATTGGGCTTAGCAATTAGCAAGCGTTTAGCCGAAATGATGGGCGGCAGGATGTGGGTGCAAAGTATGGGTTGTCTGGCTGGCAATCCTCCGGGAGATTTTAAAGTGGCAGTTTTTGAGATCGCAGGTGAAGAATCTTGCGAAATTGCCGAAAAATATGGCTCTAGCAAATCTTTACTCAGCAGCGAGCCGATCGACCAAAATCCCAAATCCGCAGGCTCTACTTTTTATTTCAGCACGATCGTTTCAGGCTGCAACAGTTCCTTACCAGTTAATTTGAGCACTACTCAACCTGAATTAACTGGGAAGCGAGTCTTAATTGTCGATGACAATGCAACCAACCGCCAAATTTTGACTCTCCAAGCTCAGTCTTGGGGAATGGTGCCTAGGGCTTCAGCTTCGGCTCGTTTGGCTTTAGATTGGATCGCGGCTAAAGAGGTGTTTGACTTGGCAATTTTGGATATGCAAATGCCACAAATGGACGGGTTGGCTTTAGCTGCGGAAATTCGCCTGTATCCCGAGTGCCAAAAGTTGCCGTTAGTGATGCTAACTTCGATCGGCAGACAAGAAATTAACACCCCTACGATTGAGGTGGATTTTGCTGCCTTTTTGAACAAGCCGATCAAACAATCTCAGCTTTACAATGTTTTAATCAATATTTTTGGGAAACAGACTGCTGAAATTAGAGTGCAGCGAACCAGCGGGCCTTTATTGCAAAGCATACCCGTGCTGGCCGAGAATTTGCCGCTGCGGATTCTGTTGGCTGACGATCATTTGGTGAATCAGAAGGTGGCTTTGCAAATTTTGCAGCGGATGGGGTATCGGGCGGATGTGGCAGGAAATGGTATCGAAGTGCTCGAAGCTTTGCACCGCCAGCCTTACGATGTTGTGCTGATGGACGTGCAAATGCCGGAAATGGACGGTTTGGAAGCTACCCGTCGCATCCGGGAGGGATTTTCAGCGGCTTTGAACTTAGAAAATGCCAGGGAAGAATCAGAAGTTTCAATAAGTGAGGAGGAATTTAACAATGGAAAATCCCAAATCGAAAATCCCGAATTTAGTGATGAGCAATCTAACAATCCAAAATCCAAAATCCCCAATCCCGAATTTAGTGATGAGCAATCTAACAATCCAAAATCCAAAATGCAAAATCTAAAATGGACGAGGCCTTGGATTGTGGCGATGACGGCAAATGCGATGCAGGGCGATCGCGAAGAGTGCATGGCTGCGGGGATGGACGACTATTTGAGTAAGCCGATCGCCATTGAGGAGTTGGTGCGAGCTTTGAGCGCGTGTAAATCTCGCTCAAATGGGGAATTCGATTGCCCGCAGCCGATTTTTTGTGTGAGCTCGCAGATTGAACCGACAGTAGGAACAAGTGAATTAGAAGTGCGATCCTCTTCGAGGGCTGCGCTAACGAATGCTGCTGTTGGGGAAAATCAACAAGTGACTATGCCCAATTCGTCCTCCGCCGTCAGGTGGGGTGCATCAAATGTCGATCGGGCTTTGTCACAAAACGGCGATTGTCTGAGTGCCAAGATTATAGAGGGACTGCGAGATGTCGAAGCTTTGGAAGAGGCGATCGACCTTTACCTCGAAACAGCCCCCGAACTGCTGCAAGGCATCTCCGTGGCTCTGTGCAACGCCGATCCGCTAGCTTTGCGGCGAACTGCTCACTCCTTGAAATCAATTAGCGGTACTCTCGGTGCTTTTCACTTGTTTGAGTTGTGCGAGGAACTCGAAATCATGGGCCGGATGGGGACAGAGGCAAATAAGCCTTTATCTGGGATGGAATCCGGGCTTTTAGAACAGGTTGAGGCCGAGTATCAAAGAGTCGAAACGGCCTTGAAAATAGAACGGGAATACAGCTAGACAGTCACAGAATAATAATTAACCTGAATCGGGCAAATCCACGCGATAAACATGATGAGGTACGTTGTTGTGCTTCAGCCCTCTTATACCATTTTTTAAAAGTTATGACAGACTTTAGCAAAAAGGGAAAGTCGATAAATTGCAATCTTTTGTCGTCCTCGAACTCTATCGGATATTTGAAAAATGCTATTATACAAGCTGTCAGTCATACCTCATCTCTTTGAGAAAAGCTATAATTGCTTTGACGGTAAAGTTCGATGGAATAACCTTGAACTATGGCTGTTTCTACGATGTCTAGTTTGTGAAATAAGGTTTTTCGATTAGCAATGGCAACTCTATATTTCCACACACTAATCCTGCACAATTCCACTGCCGCAGATACTCACAAACTTCAGAAATAATCGCATTTGCTGCATCTAAATCTTGTGCTTGAGAAGCATGATAGTGCGCTCTGATTAAGGGCTGAATATCCTCGATATCTTGCCATTCCGATTCCGGCTTGAGGGGAATGCTGATATAATAATTATAAGCTTGGCTGTGCGCTGTACGGACATTTTCGGAATTTTGATTTAAGAGATGCTCGCCCTTTTCTTGAATTAGCGGATGCAACTGATAGGATTTGAGATGGCGATCGTAATATAGCAATTGCCTGCGTTTGAGTGCTTGAATAATATTTTCTTTAAGTTCATATTTGCTAACTTCTGGCATTTGAGCGCTAATTCCTGCAAAAGATAGCGGATATTCTGAGGTTTGATAGACGGAAATTCGGCTGAGACAAGTTTGTTCGCCGTCGCCCAGACGCGCTATCATTTCATCGATCGCACTTTCAATATCTCGAATCAGCAACCAGTCTCTATTGTGTAAAAAATGCCCGACATTTCCTTGAAACTCCGTATCATCTCGAATTAAGGCTGCGACGAGTTGTAAGGCTTTGGGATGTCCAGAATAGCGATCGCCCATTTCCGCTAATTCTTCTGGATTTGCAGTCAGATTAAAAGATTGCAACAGGGAAATTGCGCTATCTCGATCCAATCCGTTGAGCTGGATTTCGCGGGTGACTGTGGGCGGCAATTCGGCTAGGCTTTCGCGACTGGTGAAGATGATTTTGCTTTGATGTTCTGTTTCTAATAGTTGTTTGAATAACCAAGCATATTCTGCACAATCTTCGGCGAAATAACCAGCGGCTTTGGCTTCTCCTGTTTTCAAAAGTGTGTCGGCGCGATCGAATACGAGCAAGCAAGGTTTTTCTCTGAGGATTTTGAGCAGATTTTCGGTTTTTTTGCCGCAGTCATTTTCAGCGTTGGTGGTGGCGGTAATCTCGCCGTTGGAGAGGGTGAATAGCAGGGAGTCAATTGTGCGATCGCAGGGGGGTGCTTTGCCTGTTGCGGATTGCAAGGATTGCCAAGCGGCGCAGGTGAAGGGGGTATTTTCTGTGTGGAGTTGGCGAATTAGTTGGCTGATGAGGGTGGTTTTTCCGATTCCCGGTAATCCGACTATTGAGATGGCGGTGATATCTGAGTTAACGATAGTAGTTTTTAAGATTTCGAGTTCTTTGGTGCGCTGTACCCAATTTCTGACGGGGGGTAAGTTTTCGGGGAGGGGGAAAGTGCGATCGGTTTGGTTGTCTAGGGGGATATCTGCGATCGCGGCTAATAGTAATTCTGGTTCATGAATTTCTCGCGCAACAATGTCTTGCCAGTTTTTCACACCTACAGCTTTGCAAATGTGTATAAAAGTCTCTCGTCTAATTGGTTGCTGCGTCCAAAATCGCTTTAAAGTTGCTTTTGAAGTGAGAGCAGCCTGACACCAGAGTTCATCTGCTTTATTCCATTCGAGGTTGCGTCGCACCATATCAATGATTTTCAATCCTTCTTCGGATGCTCTGAGCAAACCAGCCATTGCTATTTACACATTACTATTTTTCCTTGATGCAATTTTACCATATTTGGTGAGCCAAATGAGCCAAATGAGCCGAATGAGCCTTTTTTGTTGAGCCAAATGGTGAGCCGTTGAGCCGGGACAGAGCAGGGATTATGGATTATTGTCATAAGATGAGCTTGGCTTGAGGCTACAGATCGGGGTGAAGCCAAGATGAGCAAGCATTTGCCTCGCAGTTAGGTATCGGTTTTGAAATTCTTGGGTAAAAAGTTGTTATTTATACTGTTTCCCCTGTAAAGGATGAGTGAAAGACCGATCCAATTTACTTATCAGCTTTTTCATCAATAGCTTAGTTCATTATTGATATTCAGAAGGAGTTAGAATCATGGCACAGGCTAGTTTTGGAGAAATCAACTTTAATACCTGGGGAAATAACGGTTTTCAGTCACGACCGATCGAGCCTAACCAGAATACTTATGTAATTACTCATGGATGGAATAATACTGGTGGTAACGCAAAGAATAATTTTACGCCTGCTGACTGGGTAGCAGAAAAAGCTCAAGTCATCCGAGAACTAGATCCTAACGCAAATATTGTCGTGACGGATTGGGAAAGTGGTGCTAAACTAGGAATCGATATTTTTGGTATCAATGTAGATTACTTCGGTGCGGCAAAAAACACGAAAGAAGCTGGTGAAAAACTTGCTGAGTATCTGAAAGAAAAGGGTGTTAACCCTAACAAAACTGAACTAATAGGTCACAGTTTAGGGGGTCATGTGGCTGGTTCTGCTGGAGCTAAGTATCGAGAACTTACAGGTAATCAGATAAATCTTATCACAGGTTTAGATGCTGCTGGGGCTGGATTTGATGGAAAAATGCCCACAGATCGCCTAGACCCTACTGATGCTAAGCAAGTGAATGCGTTCCATACCAGTAAATTAGGATACCAAGATCCCATAGGAACTAGAGATTTCTTTTTTAATAAAAATTCATTTACACAACCAGGAGAAACCCCTCTTGCTGGTAGTCATGGCTCTGCTCACAAAGAGGACACATTCTTTAGAAAGGGAGGATCTTATACTCTAAAGGATGGGACGAGATTGGATTCAAATCGGTTACGTTCTCCAGGAACAGGCAATATAGATGTTGATACTACCAACCCAAATTTCACAGGTTCAACCACTGGTACTTTTGGAGGTGGCAGCAATAAATTTAGTTTAGGTATACCTGAATTTGTAAGTTTTGTGCAGTTTGACGGAACTCCGTTTACTACACCAACAAATATGCTTTTTAAGCTTGGAAAACTTACTTATAAGAATGGAGTAAATGCCGAAAATTCACCCAGATCGATAGATACCACTCTTAATATTAATCTTTCGATAACCCAACCAGAAAATAGTCCCCAGACATTTAATTATGCAATCAAAAATCAAGCAACAAATAACACAACTGGGGATGCGGTTCTGGATGCAGATCGCCTAACTTTTTCAGGTGCGGGTTTATCCGAAGAGAGGATTAAGGTTATAAATGCTAAATATACCCTTGATCTATATGGGTTTGCTTCAAATGGAGAACCTGTAGGACAGTTTGATGCACCGGAGAATAGCACAGCTACCGCTGATTTATTTGGTAAAATCGTACCAGTGACTATTTTTACTCAGGATCAAGAGACGCTGCGTCAATTTAGCAATGATATTAAAGAGGCTGTTAAGGGCTTTAGAAACACAATTGCTGATGCACAAAATGGAATTTTGAGAGATCTAGTTTACCCATTGGCAGGGGCTGTAGTAGATGTTCTAATAGGTGCTCCAAGAACAATAAGAAGTGCTAGCCAAGTTAATCCCCCAACAGATACGGGAACTACATTTCAGATTACTCAAGCAATAATGGCTGAAAATCCGGGGGGTGTGCTAGGTTCTGATAATAATGAAAAAATCTTAGGATCGCCCGTAACTGATGTAGTATTCGCAGCCAGAGGTGCTGATACTATCGAAGGGGCTATCGGCAATGATTACCTGCGAGGCGGAAAAGGAAGCGATCGCATTTTAGGCGATGATGGCAATGATATTCTCAACGGCAACGAAGGTGATGATTTCATCTCAGGAGGTGCTGGCAATGATTTAGTGCGGGGTGGACAAAACAATGATGAAATTTTTGGCAATGACGGAGACGATATTTTAATCGGTGAGAAGGGAACAGATCGGCTAACTGGTGGTAGCGGGACAGATGTTTTTATCTTGAGAACAGATACAGGTACAGAAGAAACTAATGCGGCGGCGGCTGATTGGATACTTGACTTCAATGCAAGTGAAGGCGATCTAATTGGCATCAATGGAGGCGTACCCATAGACATTCTCAGCTTCACCCCTACTGATGTCAATCAAGATGGGACTTTAGACACCATTATTCAGTACACGGAAAACAACGACATTATAGGTGTCTATACAAATATCTTTGGCGTAGCTATTAACACGCCACCAGATATTGTGAAAAATTCCTTGTTTACGATACCGCTGAACGACCCAATTACCCAGATAGGATGATGCTCTGGGAAATTCGCCCAAGAGTTTCGTCATCACAATATTAATCAGTGCGATCGCCCTTACGACAAAAAGTGCGATCGCCCTTAACACAAAAAGTGCGATCGCCCTTAAAAACAATCCCCAATACCCACACTTCCCCACAACCACCTTCCTTAAATCCCAACCCTCTCATAGACCTTGAATCATGATTAAACTAAAATTCAAGATATTAGGAATACTAGCCCTAATCAGTGCAATTGGCATAGATTGTACCAGTCTAGTAAAACCAGCCACTGCACAAACCGCCGCATCTCTAGCCTACCATCTCAAACAAGCAGGCGCTAAGCTATATGGCGCTTCTTGGTGTCCTTACACTCGAAGACAGGCGCAATTGTTCGGAGATTCCTTCAGCCAAGTTCAATACATTGAATGCTACCCCAATGGTAGAAATGGTGAATTTAATTCGCAGTGCCAAAGAGCCAGAGTTTTTACCTATCCTACATGGGTAATTGGTGCTCGCACGAATGAGAGTATGATGTCTATTGAACAACTAGCCAACTTTTCTAACTACGGTACACCTTCAAACACCAACGACAAAGTAAAAATATGTGACTATAAAGCCGACCTGATTTTCTATGAAAGAAATCCTCAAATGTTGGGTCGGAAAATTTCTAGTTCTCAATCTAGTTTAGCTAATGAATGGTCAGGAATTAGAAGGAATATTCGGGGATGTCAGTAACGCACTAAAGCCCTAGAATAAATATTCTAGGGTTTATGCGCTCCGACAAAGAAACCGGGTTTTTACCGAATCTGTTGGCTGCGGCGAAGTATTTTCGCAAAAACCCGGTTTCTGGGCACTATGCGTGAGTCATAATACAGATAAATCGCGTTTTTATCCATCATCATCCATCCCGTTTATCTGCGCTTGCTAAAAAGTGCGATCGCCCTTCATCCATGATAGGATTAAGTCAAATTAGTCAAAGCTAACTCGCATAAATGACAGACGAAACTCGACGAGAAATAGCGAGACGACTAGCTAGAGAACTAGCATCAAGGACAGTCATCTCACCCATAACAGCCGGACAAGGCTTTCAAACATTTGGTGAATTTAAAAGAACGATGGGGGTGGCAGGATCGGGGTTAGCGTGGCATCATATAGTTGGGCAAACAACATCAAATTTACAGAGATTCGGGGCTCAAGCAATACACAATACAGGCAATCTCGTCCGACTCGAACACGGTACTGGGTCAATTCATCAGGAAATTACCAATTTCTACAACTCCCTCCAACCTGAACTCACAGGTACGATCACTCTAACCGTGAGAGGATGGCTCAGCACTCAATCTTTTGCAGAACAACAAGACTTTGGCATTAGAGTTATTATAGCTTTCGGAGGAACAGTTTAATGCTGACTCTAGATATCCAATCAATCCTCAATTCTATTCCCAATGAAATTAGCTGGCAAGATATCGTACAGTTTGAAAAGCTAGACGATCGTGTTGCCATTGCTAATGACCTTTATGCTAACATTATTGGTGTCAATGAAAGTACGATCGAATGGTGTCCTAATGAAGATTCTCCCGATCGTTTAGAACAACTGGTGTGGTGGTGGGTTGTGCGTCCCGATTTAGGAGCGGCGATTGCCAAAGAATCTCCTCAAGAATTCAAAAATATTATCAGTCAATACATTTTGCAATCTTGACAAAAACCAGCGCTCGTCTGTGGTTCAAAAAAATGCGATCGCCCTTAACGACAAAAAGTGCGATCGCCCTTTCGACAAAAAGCCTTAGAATAAGTAATAGCTCCTCCACTTTGAGGGTTTTACCAGTGACAACCATCACCATTGAAGTTCCCGACGATCTCTCAGAGCAACTCGCACTCTTGGGCGAACAACTGCCAGAACTCTTGCGCCTGTGCGTCGAGCAACCAGTATTGCCCTCCCGCACCTACCGCTATATTTTAAACTTTCTTGCCAGCGCGCCCACAGCAGAAGAAATCGCAGCCTTCCGCCCCACTCCTGAGATGCAAGAACGCCTGCGGATATTGGTAACACGCAGCAAAGCCGGTGAACTGACTTCCCCAGAACAACTAGAACTAGATGAATACGAGCGGATTGAACATCTAGTAATCATGCTCAAAATGGGCAACCTACCTTATCTCACTCGCCAATCTTGATTTGTGACTTATATTTCTGCCACCCTTCGCCGATATATTGAAGAACGCGCTTCCTACCGCTGCGAGTATTGTCTGCTGGGAATTTCTTTGAGTTTCTTCCCTCACGAAATTGACCACATAATTGCAGTGAAGCACGGAGGTACAACTGATGCGGATAATCTCGCCTTGGCTTGCTGGCGGTGCAACCGATATAAAGGGACAGATCTCGGTTCTTTCGATCCCCAGACTAGCGCTTTTAGTTTCCTCTTCAACCCCCGGACGCAGAACTGGCCCGAACACTTTACATTGGATGATGATGCCCTGATTATTGGGTTAACTCCAGAAGGGCGCACAACTGTCAATTTGCTACAGCTTAACAGCGATGAGCGACTGGCCGAACGCAGGCGATTCCCTTCGGGATAGCTTCGCTTCACGCTCTCTAGTTCATAATAGGGCGATCGATACGCACTACGACTAAAGAAACCGGGTTTTTACCGAATCTGTTGGCTGCGGCGAAGTATTTTCGCAAAAACCCGGTTTCTGGGCCCTATGTGTTAGTTAGTAAATAAACTCGGCTCTACATGAAACAAACTACCCAGAATCAACGCCTGCTCTTTGCTGAAATATCCCTCACCGTTAACCAATTGATATACTCCTTCTTCAGAGCCAATAATTCCCACTAAATCCGCAGGTTTTAGCGATCGCTGTTCCATCAAAAACAACAACAGTGAACGACGTGTAGCCGTTGCTCCCGGTGCGTAGTATTCTTGCTCAAATTTTTCAATCAATGCAATCAACAACTCATATAACTCATCTTCTTCAGGAGTGCGATCGCGACGGTGCATCAACTCTTCCACCATCACCAAAGCTTTTTCATTCTCAGCTTCATTTCTAATTATTTTTGGCTGATACTGAGACAATAACTCTTTGTATTTATCTGGATTAAAAATAAGGGTCATTTTTCCATTTTTCCTTATCATATTCAGCATGAGTAAAAATGTATTTGATATAAATTAACTGGCTTTCATAATCGATACTAACTATCAATCGGTAGTTGTTCCCTTTGATATTGAAAACCGTAAAACCTCCCACGGCTTCAGCTTTAGGGAAAACAGATTGCACTTCAACTAAATTTGACCATTTAGCTTTGTTAGCAATTTTAAACCAGTTATCCAGGGCTTCCAGACAATCAGCATGACTTTCGCTATATTCACGCATCTGCCGGTAGCTGATTATGTGCATATGTTATAGGCAATTTCAACTAAACTTTATCTTAGCTAAGCTAATTTTTTTTGTCAAGTATGCGCGAAATGAGGTAGCTTATTCCCATTGTTCCAGTTCCTCGAATGGTAGCGGTTCAAAAAAAGCATCACCGAGTTTTCCCGTCAGTAAACCAGGGGTGCGCGGCTGTGGCTGTTCTCGTCCTAATCCAAGGCGAAAATAGTGAATCAAGTCATAGATTTCTGCGAGTTTGTCTTCGGGGATGTCTTGTAATTCTTGAACGATCTTCTCAATTAGCATAAATCAAACTCTCCAATAGTTGCTGGTTAATCGATCGCACTACAAGAGTTGCGGTCTTGTCTATTATGGCTCATCGTATAATGACACAAGTTGGCTACGGGCTACGGCGATCGCCCTTTACGACAAAAAGTGCGATCGCCCGCCAATAAATCTGCCACAAATTCACCGAATCAAACTTCTCCAATTTCCGGTGCGATTTCTGCATCTACCTCTTCAAAATTCACCTTATTATAGATATCTGCCACAGAAATTTCAAAGGATACTGAAGCAAGCGCGATCGACTCATCCGATTCATTGTACTCAGCAAACGACCATCGCTTATTATCCGTCTTAGAAAAATGTTCGATATATTTCCGATTTTGATCCAGCAACAAATATTCCTCAACCGTGGGAATCGTGCGGTATCCCTCAAACTTTTTGCCGCGATCGTATCCTTTAGTTGACTCTGACAAAACCTCAATAATAACTCTGGGATTAGTAATCATATCCGTGCGGTTATTATAATATTCCGGCTTGCCACATACTACCATCACATCGGGATAGGTATAGATGCGCCTCTTGGGCATCCACAAGCGGACATCACTCATGAAAACTTCATAATCTTCAGTCTTGAAAGCAAAATTTAACGCCGCGTAGAAATTGCCAGCAATCCGATTGTGATTTGTAGAGCCACCGGCTATAGGAAATATTTCACCGTCAATATATTCGCTTTTGCACTCAGCAGCCTCCTCTAGTGCTAGATATTCCTCGGTCGAGTAGTATCGCTGTTCGGTAAGTTGCATAGTTCGATCGCAGATCATTTAACTAATACTTTTGTTTAGTATAACATTTTTCTGGAAACTCTACTACTTCTAAAATATTTTCAAAAATGAACATTCCATTCCTCTAAAAGGCGATCGATATTTTTTTTCGGGCGAAGCGGGTTAATGATTCCTGTTCACCAAAATCCTGTAGGGGCGGGTTCACAAACCAAATTTAAAATTGACAGACTATCTCTATAAACCCGCCCTAAACAGACGAATAATCTTCATTAACCGAGAGTGGAATTAGCGCATTTAAATCGCAGAAAAATGATGTCGGTCGAGGTTATTTGTTGGGCAGGGCTGGTTTATTGTTTTTGTCTGTTAGCGGCACAGATGGTTGGTGAGTTCGCCCCTAAAATAATTGTGGAAAATCAAATAAAAATGATGTCGGTCGAGGTTATTTGTCGGGCGGGGCGGGTTTATTTATTCTATCAATTAATGGTACATATGGTTGGTGAAACCCGCTCCTACGGTATCTTTTGGCAACACGATCGCTTATTTTCTAGTTACTAAAACCCAATCATCGGCTGTTTTGACAACCTCAGCATTCTTCAAACCTAGATGTTTTAAAACAGGTTTCTCTAACAAAAAATAAGGTTGAGGAAGAGTTTGCCATTTCTGTTGTAGCGTCGGGCTGTCGGCGACAATAACTTGTCTCTCGCTATAAAAATTCAGCGACGGACGAGGTAATTTATGAGATGTAAAGACTTGCTGGCCGGCTGGGGTTCCTTGGCGGACAATTTCGGCGATCGGCTTCACTGGATAATCCTCCGCGAGTTCCCAAACCCAGTTATCGGAAGCGACAAATACTAACAGCGTAACGTAAGTTCCCCAAATTAAAACTAACAGAAACTGTCGGTCTTTGCGGTGGAGCAATACGGCGGCTTGCGCCATTGTCAAAGCTACAAACATCAGCATTAACTGCAAATCGCCCTGGGGGGACACAATTTGTCCGCCCAGCCGTATCCAGCCACTGAAGTACGCGCAGCCGACGACACCAACTACGGCTATTACTACCAAAATTGCCGGATGAGGCAACAGAGATATAGCATTAAAATATTCTTCTGTTTCATCTTTTGCGGATTCTTCCGGGACTGACATTTGTTCCCAAACTTCAGCGAGATAGCTACCAACTGCCAAAGCAAAAGCTGGATAAACTGGCAAAACATACCAAGGTAATTTGGTATTCATCACAGAAATAGCCAGCAGATATACTCCCGTCCAAACTAATACTAATTTTGCACCGGGAAAATTGCGATTTTCCCAACTCAAGCGCAGCCCTTGCAGCCAAAATAACTGCCACGGCCATGCTGATTCTAAAATTTCTAACAGATAATACCAGGGCGGGCCTTTGTGATTGCCTACGGGTTCCCAAATGCGCCGGAAAGATTGGTTAAATAAATTAGCGTTGATGAAATCTTGGCCGTAGTGCAGCCATTGGGCAAAATACCAAGCAGCTACTGGCAAAGTTCCGATCGCCAATCCGCCCCAAAGATACCCAGAAGTTAGCAGTCGCGGGGTATCCCAAACCAGGAAAACAAAGCCGATCGCGCACAGTAGCAGCCCCAACATCACGCCTTTAGTCAAGCAAATGAGTCCGAAGCCAATCCCCGCGCCCAAAGCGTAGCGCAAGTCGCGGCGCGATCGCAGCAAACACCACATCGATGCCAGCAAAAAACACAAAACTGCTCCGTCTAACATCGCCAAACGTCCGTGCCGCAGTACCGGAAGCAGCGTCAGATAAACGAGAGCCGAAAAAATGGCGATCGAGCGTCTGGGAAACAACTCCCTGCCAATGGCGTAAAGAAGTGGCACAGAAGAAGCTGTCAGCATTGCCGGTACCAACCTCGCCGTCAATTCGCTGACACCACCGACGCGAAAACACAGCCCGATCAGCCAGTGTACCAGCGGCGGCTTGTTTAAATAAGGCATAGAGCCGATCGTCGGATACAGCCAATTTAAATTACCGCGCCAAATTTCGCGGCTTACCTGGGCTGCAATCCCTTCATCCCAATCCCGCAACGCCACGCCGCCCAGATTCAGCGCGAAAATCAGCACCGCAGCCAACAGAAAAGCCAGCATCCACAGTTTGTCTGTCAAGCTGTCATTGAAGCGAGTTTTCGGTTTGCGGCTTAGGAATCGAAAGATTTCTGACATAACTTAAGAGAGTTTTTAGCGTCCCAAAGAGAAGGTAAACTTATACAGCAGTTATTTGCGATCGGGGCAATACCATGAACTTACCTGTAATCATAGATATTATAATTGGCTTAGTGTTTATCTACCTGACTTTAAGCTTGCTAGCTTCCGAAATTCAGGAACTGATTGCTACTGTTTTGCAGTGGCGGGCGGAACATTTAAAGAAGTCGATCGAGGTGCTGATTTCTGGAGGCAGCGAAGCCACCAAAGATCCGCTGCAATTGCAGCGAGTCGGACTGTTGGCAAATTCAATTTATGCCAATCCGATTATCAAGGATTTGAATCAAGGAGCGAAAGGTCTTCTATCACAGGGATTTCGTTCGTTTACCCACCGCATGGGAGATTTATACCGCCGAATGACTGGTACTAAGAATGTTTTTGGCAATAAATCAACAGGGCCGTCTTATATTCCAGCCGATAGTTTTGCTGCGAGTCTTTTGGATACTTTAAAAATTTCTCCTTTGGTGGAATCGCTGTCTAAAAGCAGACTGGAAAGATTTAAAGATTTACAGTTGGCACAAATTCAAGTGATTGGAGAGGGTCTGAATCTGCCGGAGTCTACTAAACCAATTATTGAGCAAGAATTTGGCTGGCTGACTGCGGAGTTCAATCGAGTTGTTGAAGATTATAAAAACGATTTGGGAAGTTTGAACAACAGTTTGGATCGAATGTCGGAAAAGTTGGGATTTTATATTAATGATTCTCAGGTTTATCTGCCCGAAACCGAGCAGGGAGGAAGAGAATTTCAGAGACAGATGGCTTTTATTAAGGCGAGTTTTGATAGTGAGTTTGAGCGGGCGGCGTTGCGGGCGCAACTGCAACCGAGTTTGAGCAATTTGTTAAATACCGTGAGGAAAGTTAGGAAAACTCAGGATACGGTAGCACAAATTATGGATGAGAAAGAGGAGAGTCCGATTTACAAACAAATTCAAGAAACCTTGGACAGTATGCCAGAATCTTTGAAACGCAGCCTTTATATTTTGGCGCAGCGCGCTGAAACAGGCGGTGGAGATACTCAAGAGCAGTTGCAGCGGTTTCAGAAAGAAATTGAAGGTTGGTTCGATCGATCGATGGAGCGTGCTTCGGGGGTTTACAAGCGGAATTCTAGAGGGGTGGCGATTTTGCTCGGAACTACGATCGCCCTGGCTGCTAACGCTGATAGCATTAATATTGTTAATCGGTTGTCGAAGGATTCGATGTTGCGATCGACTGTTAATTTGTACGCTAAGCAATTGGTGGAAAAAAATGCTAACACAAAATTGGATAATTTAACCAATCTCACAAAAGTTCAAAATCAGGTCGATCGAGCTTTGGATAATGTAGCTCTACCTTTTGGCTGGAGCGAACCGAACAGGTTAGAACTAGACGCCCAGGGGAATGTATTGTTGCCGGCTTTGATGGCAAAATTGTTTGGTTGGATGTTGAGTGGCGTAGCGATTTCTATGGGAGCTGGTTTTTGGTTCGAGGCGCTCAACAAGATTATTAATATTCGGAATGCGGGAAAGAAACCGCCCTCTACTACAGACTCGTGAACGGTGGTGTTGTCGGGCCGGAGGCAACTTTGACATTAAATATAAGGTACTTCATAAGGTACGTAGTTGCGCTTGGGCGCTCTTATATATTGAAAGAGCGCTGAAGCGCAACTACGTAATTAAGGTATGTAGTTGCGCTTGGGCGCTCTTATATATTGAAAGAGCGCTGAAGCGCAACTACGTACCTAACTTGCGAGCGAGCATTTGAGGTTTGAGATGTTAGATGGGGTCGATCGATCGCAATCGGGGGTTTTGAGGACACTTTGTTGAAGCGGTCACCTACAGGATACTGGATCTATCGGTAATTACTGACCGATCGCCAATTGGGGAAAATACAGAAAATATAAATTCCGTGCGATCGCGGATGGCAGCACCAGAGAAATAGGCGAAACTGATAGATGAGTGCAATAGCCGCGAGCCAAACCAACCTAGTTCCTGCCTGTTTCCAACGCTCTGACTCCAAGGGTACATCTACCAGCCAACACCCTTTTGGAGGAAGGAATATGTTCACTTCTTTGACGGAAACCAATCCCGCCTCGGAATACCAAAATCCCGGATCCAGAAGTTTTGCATTTAATGACTCCAGCATCAATGACGGCGGATATTTTGTCTCTGGGATTTTCGCGACGCTTGCAGTAATTTTAGTCAAGTCTATGTCTGACGGGATCCAGCAAGTTATCTCGGCACTTCAAAAATATGCCTCTATCCTGATTAGAGAGATTGACAAAGTTTGCACAATTTTTGGCGGCAGTTCAGATTGCCTCGAACCAGATGACAGCCAATTGCTAAAATGGCACAGTTCCCTGAGTGACAAAAACGGACTGGGTTCGTGTTATGCCGATCGAGATAGCGACACACTCAGCAACGGCCGCGCGCGCGATCGGTTGTTTGCTAAGGAGAGTGCTGTAATTGAGGGTGTGGAGCGTGAAACACGGTGATTGGCCACAATGGAATTGTCATTAGCCGCCTGACGGGGCGCGAGGATGCGATCTGACTGAATCTGCGATCGATCGTATCAACTCCCGTTGAATAATTCTCATAGCCTTTGTAGTGTAGTGACGGCCCAACTCCGCAAAGTTCCTGTGCCCGCGCGCAAACAACTTAAGTGCGATCGATTAATCGGCACTTAATCTCAGACTGTTTTGATGCTTAGTAAATGCCACCAAACCTACTTGGTATCAGTATTCTGGTGTCTCAAAAATCTAGCCAGCCACGCAGCCTATCTCGTACAATTTTAGATTTTCAAAGTGGGGATGACTGAGGTCGCTCTTCAGTTGACAGTTGACAGTTGACAGTTGACAGTTGACAGCTTGCCCGAAAAGCCGGTCGTTGGGTTGAGGGCGACCTCTACCGGGAAGTCCGAGGATTGGAGTAATGAATAGTCTTCTTTTAATTACTCCCGGGACTCCGGCTTTCAACCAATTCTTTCTGGTAATTTCGATCGCGCCTAAAGTTGCATTCTTTGTTTTAATTGGCTGAATTATTCAAAATGTATTATATAATTCATTTTAAAATTTGACCTAATACAGGTATGGACACGACTAAACCGTGTCTATCTACGCAAATTATCTGAGTAAAATCAACAATAGTAAATCTAATTTAGAGGGGTTACTCAGTAAGTAATTACCGTTGCACCCATTTTTTAATGCCTATAATTATCGGTATTTGCAGCCAATAATGCTGAAAAAGTCCGGCTTCAAAAAAGCTGGATTTTTTTGAATATGCGCCACATATTTGTTAGATATTTCAACAATTCTCACCAAAAAATTGAGTAACTACAAGCGGAAGTAAGTACAATCCGGAAAATAAAACATTTAAATAATTGATTAGTAAATGTTGCACTATTTTCAAAATAGGTGTTAATATGAATTCAAATAAGACTGATAAGAACACTCCTGGGCTGTATCTACCAATAACGCCCTTAATGGAGTATCACAAATGAGTTCTACATTCGCTCAAACTAACTCACAATCTTCTTTGGAAAAATTGCACCCACGTTCCTTAGTATTCATTGATTCCGGGGTGGAAGATTACGAGTCAATTGCAGCGGGAGTGCTACCTGGGCAGCAGGTAGTAATCCTCGATAGCACCAAAAATGGCATCCAACAAATTACGTCTGAAATTGAAAACTACGCCTCTACCAACGGGGCGATCGACTCGGTACACATTATTTCTCACGGCAGTTCTGGCAGCCTGCAACTCGGTAATACCGCTCTGGGTTCAGATAACATCGATCAATACAAAAGCCAGTTGGAAAAGTGGCAGACTTCACTAGCTCCAGAAGCCGACATCATGCTGTACGGTTGCGATGTAGCAGCAGGTACAGGCGCTAATTTCGTTGACAAGTTAAGCCAATTAACGGGGGCTGACGTTGCCGCATCGACCAACATTACTGGTAAAGACGGCGACTGGAATTTAGAATTTTCTAAGGGTCAAATTGAATCGGACTTAGCCTTGAACTCCGATGTGATGGCAAATTACCAAGGTGATTTAGCTACTATCGTCGTCACGAGTAATAGCGATAGCGGAGCAGGTTCCTTGAGAGCTGCGATCGCCTCCGCTGTTGCCGGGGACACAATTACCTTCGCTCCTGGTCTAGCTGGTCAAACCATCGCCCTTACCAGCGGTCAAATCGATATTCCCGTTGGCAAAAACCTCACCATTGACGGCGCCGGTGCAGCGGGTTTAACCATCAGCGGTAACAACTCATCCCGTGCCTTTTTTGTCAATGCAAACGTTGTGACTGCGACGAATTTTGCGGTCAAAAATCTCACTCTTGCCAACGGTAAAACGACTGGGACAGGTGGGGCGATCGGCACAACGGACGAAGTAAGGCTCACAGTAGACAACGTTCAGTTTAATAACAACGTTGCCGATAAAGGTGGTGGGGCAATTTTCGGCAATTTCAACAATACCCTGACTGTATCGAACAGTAAATTCACTGGCAACATCGCGACGGGGGGTAATGACGAACGCGGTGCAGGTGCGATCGGCTTTTTGAGCTCCAAAGCTTTTACTGTCACCAACAGCGACTTCACCAACAACAAGGGAATTAACGGTGGGGCAATTAACAGCCTTCAGGGCAAGTTAACAATTGACAATTCGCGATTCATCGGCAACGACACCAGCGCAGCCTCTTACGCAACAGGTCAAGGTAATCCTGGTTTAAGGGGTAACGGTGGCGCTATTTACACAGACAGAGCCAGCGGTCTAAATGAAGCTTCCGGCACAATCAAGATTACCAATAGCGTATTTCAGAACAATAAAGGTCGAGGTGAAGGAGGTGCAGCTTATCTGTTCACGGGCAGCCAAGACAATGTAATTTTGGAAAACACCACCTTCCAAAATAACGAAGTTATGGCGCTAACAGGCAGTCCCGGCGGTGGAAATCCTGGAAACGGTGGTGCGGTAACGGTTTTGAGCGACAGCACCAACCAGGGATTGACTATTACCAACACTAGCTTTGCTGGCAACAAAGCCAACAATCAAGGTGGTGGCCTGTGGATGCGAAATGCCCCTGCTACGATTACTAACAGCACGTTTTCTGGCAACTCCACCGCGTTTGCTGCTGGTGATTTCAACAAACTGGGCGGTGCCATGACTCTTGGTGCACGCACAACTATTGTCAACACGACGATCGCCGATAATAGTGCCGGTTGGGTTGGTGGAGGTATCTTCGCCGATGCCAATAATGTCACCCTCAAAAACACGGTTCTTTCCAACAATACAGCGGCTAACGGAGGAAACCCTTGGGGAATTCAGCAACACGTCACCGCCCAATATAGCGATCAAGGAGGGAATTTTCAGTGGCCGCCCAAAAACCCCAATGACGGCAGCGATGTCAATGCTACGGCAAGTGTGACTCTCGCAGATCCCAAACTCGGCCCCCTGCAAAACATCAACGGCGCTTTCGTAAGGCCTCTGCTATTAGGAAGTCCAGCAATTGATAAAGGGGTTGCAAGTGGCGCACCGGCTTTGGATCAACGCGGCGTGACTCGCCCTCAAGATGGCGATACTATTCCAGGGGCGATCGTTGACAGCGGCTCTTTTGAATACACCAATGGAGTCGTGCCAACTCCAACTCCCACACCAACTCCGGCGCCGACTCCGACACCCGCGCCGACTCCCACTCCCACACCAACTCCGGCGCCGACACCAACGCCCGCGCCAACTCCCACTCCCACACCAACTCCGGCGCCGACACCAACACCCGCGCCGACTCCCACTCCCACACCAACTCCGGCGCCGACACCAACACCCGCGCCGACT
>NZ_JAEQCX010000181.1:6497-15772 GCF_020738035.1 Microcoleus sp. PH2017_28_MFU_U_A | reverse complement strand
CCCGGCGGTTGGAAACCCGGCGGTTGGAAACCGCGTCTACACAGACAAAACCCGCCTCCGCGGGTTGAAGAAAAGGCGGTGAAATTACGTTATCTTCTTCAGTCCGCGGAGGCGGACATCGTTTGTGTAGACGCGGTTTCCAACCGCCGTCTTATCTTTGCAACAACCCCCAAAACCCCCAACCATGATAAAATAAACCCGACATTATTCACAACTCCCCAACAATGGAAGAAAACCGCGCCCAAGCCTACCTAGAACTAATTCACACCCTGCTGAATTGCCCCAACGGATCGGAACCCCAGATATTACAAGATAACTCAGAATTGTTGGATGTCGAATTTCTGGAAACTTGCGAGTTGGTAGCCGAAAAAATGGCACAGCAAGGAGGACAAAACGGCGCTGATTTCCTGCGAAATCTGATCGGCCAGTTATCACAATTAATCGATATCAACGATGGCGATAACTCCGTAGGTGAAAATGCCCAAGAGTATGCAAACTTTATTTTAGAGTTATTGCAAGCAGAAGATGGTAGCAATAGCAATACAGCAGTAATTCACCCGATGCTAGCCGAACGACAACATCTTCTCAATGCTCGTTTTTCGGAGATTTTAGAGCAAGTATTGCAGAGGTTAATTGGTGGCGAAAATGCCCAAACTATTGAGTCAATTGTCAGCCTCGTTGAAGACTTGACCATTAATATTAGTAATTTTTCCGGTGGGAATAGAGCGAATAATATTGAAATTGCCATTGCCGCTTATCAACTTGTTTTAAATAATCGGCAACCGGGAAGCGAAAAGTTTGCTCAAACTCAAAACAACTTAGCTGCTGCCTATATTACCAGAATCAAGGATTCGCGGGCCGAAAATGTGGAAATGGCGATCGCGCTTTATGGCTCTGTTTTAACAGTCTACACCCTTGAGGCTTTCCCGGAAGATTGGGCTATGGCTCAAAATAACCTAGCTGCTGCTTACGCCAACAGAATCAACGGTTCGCGGGATGAAAATATCGATCGCGCGATCGCATTTTTTGAGGCTGCTTTAACTGTTCGTACCCCTGAACAGTTTCCTGAAGATTGGGCAATGATTCAATATAACCTAGGTAATGCCCATAATGACAGAATCAACGGTTCGCGGGATGAAAATATCGCAAAAGCGCGATCGTTTTATGAGGCAGCTTTAACAGTATATACCCGTGAGGATTTCCCTGAATATTGGGCAATGATTCAAAAGAAGCTGGCTAATGCCTAAAGTGAGGCTGCTTTAACAATCTCAGAAACCGGGTTTTTTCCGATGTCTTCGCCTCGCATCGAATATCTTCGCAAAAACCCGGTTTCTCGCCACCATGCACAATCTCAGAAACCGGGTTTTTTCGGATATCTTCACCTCGCATCGAATATCTTCGCAAAAACCCGGTTTCTTGCCACCACGCACAATCTCAGAAACCGGGTTTTTTCCGATATCTTCGCCTCGCATCGAATATCTTCGTAAAAACCCGGTTTCTCGCCACCACCCACAGTCTCAGAAACCGGGTTTTTTCCGATATCTTCGCCTCGCATCGAATATCTTCGTAAAAACCCGGTTTCTCGCCACCCATCAAACCAACCCCAACTATGATAAAATAAAACATAGGTGTTATTCACAACTCTCCACAATGGAAGAAACCCGCGCCGAAGCCTATCTCCAATTAATTCACACCCTACTGAATTGCCCTAACGGAGATGAACCCCAGATATTACAAGATAACTCAGAATTATTGGATCGCGGATTTCTGGAAACTTGCGAGTCAGTAGCGGCAAAGTTGGCAGCACAAGGAGGTGAAAATGGCGCGAATTTCCTCCGAAATCTGGCCAGTCACCTAGGGCAATTCATCGATATGAACGATGACGGAGATAGCAATAACTCTCAAGGTGAAAATTTCCAAGAGTATGCCAACTTTATCCTAGAATTATTGCAAGCAGAAGAAGCTAGTAATAGCGATATTAAAGTAATTTACCCCATGCTCGATCAACGGCAACATCTCCTCAATAGCCGTTTTGCCGAGTTTTTACAGCAGGTATCCCAGAGGTTACTTGATGGCGAAAACGCAGAAACAATTAGCTCAATTGTCGCCCTCATTGAAGATTTGAGTATTCATATTAATCAATTTCCCCGTGGGAATAGAGCGAATAATCTTGAAATTGCCATTACTGGTTATCAAATAGTTTTAAATAATCGGGAACCGGGAAGCGAAAAATATGCTCAAACTCAAAATAACCTAGCTGCTGCTTATAGTAAAAGAATCAAAGGTTCTCGGGCGGAAAATCTGGAAGGGGCGATCTTTTGTTACCAAGAGGCACTACAAGTTCGTACTCGCGAAGCCTTTCCCCAAGATTGGGCAACGACGCAAAATAATCTGGCGGCTGCCTACTATTCCAGGATCAAAGAAGATAAAGCAGACAATATTGAAAAGGCGATCGCATCTTTCACTGCCGCACTGGAAATCCGCACCCGCAACCGCGATGACTTTCCCAAAAGATGGGCTGAGACCCAAAATAATCTAGGAGAAGCTTACCGTCACAGAATCAGGGGAAAGCGGGAAGAAAATATCGAACGGGCGATCGCATTTTACAAGGCCGCACTGGAAGTTTACACCAGTGATAACTTTCCCAAAAGATGGGCTGAGACCCAAAATAATCTGGGAGAAGCTTACCGCGAAAGAATTAGGGGAGAGAAAGCAGACAATATCGAACGGGCGATCTCTTTTTACAATGCCGCCCTGGAAGTCTTCACCCGCGAGGCTTTTCCCGAATATTGGGCAACGACGCAAAATAATCTGGCAATTGCCTACTGCCAAAGAATCAGGGGAGAGAAAGCAGACAATATCGAACAGGCGATCGCTTTTTACAATTTGGTTTTACAGATAAGCACTCGCGAGCACTTCCCGTTAGAAAACGTAGAAACTTTAAATAACCTGGGCTTGGCTTATCTGAAGAAACTAGACTACATTAACCGAGAAAAACCAGAAGACACAAACCAAAAAGCACCAACTCTCCAAAGTGCCTACGATACCTTTAAAAATGCCATAATCAGAGCCTCCAAACTACGAGAGTTGGAGTCGGGAGATGAAACTAAGCAAAAACACGATTTGGAGTGGGATAAACTCTACATGGGCATGGTGCAAGTATGCCTCGATCGCCAAAGCAACCAAGAAGCACTCTTATATGCCGAAGCCAACAAAGCCCGCAACCTTGTCGAAGTCATCGCCCAAAAACAGGAAACCCCCCAAGTCCTAAAACCCATTACTTTCACCGAAATTATCCAACTCCTCACCCCAGACACCGCCCTAATTGAGTGGTACATCACCGACAAAGAAATCATCACCTTTGTCCTCACTTACCCCGACGTGCTGACAGTGCATCGAAATCCTCAATGCGATGAATTAATCAACTTAGTTAATGACTACCGGGCCGACTACAAACAAAGCAAAACCCACTGGCAAACCAAACTCTCCGACTATCTCCAGCGTCTTGCCGAAATCCTCCAAATCACCACAATTCTGCCCTCACAAAGTACCCGCTTAATCCTAATTCCCCACTGGTTGCTGCACCTGTTCCCCCTCCACGCCCTACCCCTAACCGACGACGAATTCTTGTTAGATAGATTCACCCAAGGGATTCAATACAGCCCCAGTTGCCAACTCCTGCAACAGATTACAATCCACCCAAATTTCGACCAACTCCTGGCCCTGCAAAACCCCACCTCGGATCTTCCCTACACCGATTTGGAAGTCGCCAGCATCGCCCCCAAATTCGCCATCAGTCAAATTCTTCCGGGCTCGGAAGCGAGTAAAACTAATCTTTTGGAACAGTATTTAGAGCAGTTAGAAAATGCTCATTGCGCGCATTTTTCCTGTCACGGTTCGTTTAATCCTGATGAGCCGCTGAAGTCGTTTTTGATTTTGTCAGGGGGTATCATCGAAGATTTAGGGGCATCTGATCGTTATGTGGAATGGCGCGAAGGCAAAACAGCGGATATTGACAAATGCCTGACTTTGGCTGAAATTTTCGGACTGCGATTCAAACAGTGCCGCCTAGTAGTGCTTTCCGCCTGCGAAACCGCGCTAATCGATACGCAGAATCGCTCCGATTATATTGGATTACCAACGGGATTTCTCTACGCGGGAGCAATGGGAACTTTGGCCAGTCTTTGGGCTGTCAATGACCTCTCGACAGCCTTGATGATGGTAAAATTCTATGAGGTACTGCAACCTGGAGTTAGCATTGGTCAAGCGCTCCATGATACCCAGCGCTGGTTTAAGTCTGCTACTACTTCAGATTTGCTAGAATGGGTGGAAGGTTCGGAGAGTTTCGATGGAGAGCAAAAGGAAGATGTTACGGAATATCTAGGACGTTATCCACTGACCGTAAAACCCTACGGCAAAGTTTATCATTGGGGAGCGTTTTGTGCTATAGGTTTATAATGTGAATGTGCAAATATTGTAAGGGCGGGTTCACCAACAATCTCCGATAAAAACCAAAGATTTCATAAACCCGCCCCGGCTATGATATAACGCACAATCTATTTGTACAATAGAATTGCGATCTAAATATTTCGGTGGGGTGGGGGCGGGTTTTTATAATCCATCGATGGGTGTCAAATATTTCGGCGAACCCGCCCCTACAGCACTTGGGATTATGATACGATCGTGAATGAATAGGGTATAATTCAAAGAAAGATTAAATTCGATCGATGAAAACCGACAGCCTATTTTACAGCATCTTCCAAGAATTTCCGTTTATTTTCTTTGCCCTGCTGGGCATACCTGCCGATGCTACAAACCAATACCAATTCACATCCCAAGAAGTCAAACAATTAGCCTTTCGCCTAGATGGTTTGTTTCTGCCAATTGTCGCAGATTCTCAATTACCATTCTACATTGTGGAAGTCCAATTTCAACCAGACCCAAATCTGTATTATCGTCTATTTGCCGAACTATTCATCTATCTCAAACAATACCAACCGCCGCACCCTTGGCAATTGGTAGTCATTTACCCAAATCGGCAAACAGAAAGAGAAAGTGACATCCACTTTCAGGAAATGCTGGCACTCCCAAAAATCACCCGCATTTACCTGGATGAACTTACCCAACCAGAAACAGCATCTCTACCGATAAAATTACTTAAACTGGTAATCGAACCAGAAAACACGGCCTCGGATTTGGCTATAAATTTAGCCAGACAAGCCGAAACCGAAATAGTGAATATCGCAGTCAGAGAGAGCTTCATCAACTTACTAGAAACTATCATTGTTTACAAGTTACCCCAAAAAACCAGAGAGGAGATTGCCGCCATGTTTAACCTCAGTGAGTTAAAGAAAACCAGATTCTATCAAGATGTTTTTGCGGAAGGACAAGCTGAAGCAGAAGCTCAATTACAAGCTGAAGCTAAACAACGAGAAAAAGCTGCAATCCTCAGAATGTTTAATGTGGGATTAATTACAGAACAAATTGCTCTATTCTTAGACTTGCCGGTAGCTGAAGTAGCAAAGATTGTCACTGAAGCTCAACAAAAACAAGCTGAACAAAATTAATCAAAATTTGGTGGGGGCGGGTTTACGAGATTATTGGTTTTTGGTAAAACCCGCTCCTACAGCACTTGACATTGTACATCCATTTTTGAGGTAAACTTATGATGAAAACCCTGATTTTGTCGGAAATCTATAACGCGATTACCAAAGCCCCAGAGATTCTGACTCCGCCATTTATTGAAGAATTACTCAAGACTGTTTTGCCGATAGCTGAGTCTGATGCTACTGATAAAGCAGTTAAAGAAGCTATTAATAAAGTCTATCAAAATTTTCCCGAAGTAGCAGAGCAGATTGCCAATCTGACTCGCAAAAATCTTGATGATGCAGAACCGGAAGTCACACCGGGCTATGAAACACTCACCAATAACTATCCTGATATCAAAAAGCTAGAAGCAAACTTAAAACAACGCATTCAACCACCCTCAATTCCCCCCGCACCAGATGCTAAAAATTGACCATCCCCAAGTCTATATCTACAGCTACCAACTCAGCAGCAAAAGTAAAACTGATGTTGACTCAATCTGGACTTGGGCAAATAGTATCTGGCAATATTTCAGTCTGGACAAAACCAAAGTTTTTTCTCAAGCAAACCTCAGTTATCCCCTCACTAAACCCAACAAATTAGAGCATTCAAATCAAATCGATGGTTCCTTAAGATTTTGTCGCATCGATGATAGTGAAGGTATCTTAGCGAGAATTGGCAGCCCAGAAACTGACGAAAACAAAGACTTAGAAGTCGCAGCATTAACACAATTCAATGTTAATAATCTTTTGGTTGCTGATAGTCATGAAAATTGGCTAGGACAAACTATTTTGATTACTTACAAATCAAAAACTTATCAACAGCCAAGTGACAATGACTTTCGCAAAGTTGCAGATGAATGTTTAAAACATCTTTTCCCAGAAGAGTCTGTGCGTCCACCTTTTTACCGTGATACTAAGTTATTCGATTCTCCGATGTTTGAGTATAGTTCTCCCAAAAGTCAAGTACAGGTATTTGTTTATCTGGTTGATGATGACATTGAGGGAAAATTAGGGAAGATTGTTCAACCTTTGTTTGAACTGTTTTATCACCGCCATAAAATCACCAAAGCTTTTATTGATAGTCGCAGAAATTACGATCTACTTAAGGAACGATATTTAGAGATTGAGCAAACAATCGAAAAGCTAGAAGCAAAAATCACCGAGGTAAGTCGGATTGAATTGTCAACTGGAGTTGATTCGAGGCAAAGTATTAATATAGATGAATCGTTAAAGTATCTAAAAACCAAACTAAAAGAGTTACTTCGAGAAAGCTTGAATTATGAAAGAGCTTTGGAATGTTTAGAAGATTTTAATAACACGATTAATATTCATGTTTACAACTATCAAGAAAAGTTGTTGCAAATTAGCGATAAATTGCAGATACCAACTGATGATTTGACAACGTTCAAGTTTTTCATTGATAGAACTTGTCCGTATTTTCAAGAACAAATTAAGGGCGATTTAGGCTATTTCAAACATGGCACTGATTTGATTAAGATTGCGGTGGAGTTGGTGGGAGGAATTGTCGATATTGAACAAGCAGAATGCGATCGCTCCCTAGAAAGAAAAATTGAAATACTCGGTACTGGATTAGGCGCTGGAGGCATTGTGGTGTCTGCGGTTGCGAATTATGTAGAGAGAGACATAGTGTTCAGAATACCTCAAAATGGCGATCGCATTCATCCGGCCCTAGCTAGTCTGTTGTGGAGTCTCCTGGCTGTCATCCTGGTTTCTGGATTGATGGGTTGGATTAATGGTGCGTGGAAAATTAATGGTAGATTGAGATTGTTTGGGCGTAAATCTGTTGCACAATTACCCAATTCCGAAAGTCAACCAGTTAATGATATCTTGCGGGAGGTGGAAGAAGTGTCGAATCATGAACCAGGCGGTTAGAAACCCGGCGGTTAGAAACCGCGTCTACACAAACGATGTCCGCCTACGCGGACTAAGATCAGATATGATTCAGAAGTGTTGAAATCCCCGATCGCTCTCCAATCTAATATCACCATAAATACCACTGCTATCAGTCAACCAAATATCTGTGCTATCGGTAGTCATGCCGATAATCGCGGCTCCATTTCCGATTTTTTCTACTAATAACTCAGCATTTGCGATCGGCAAAAACAGCACTAACTCAAAATCTTCACCACCGTACAATGCCCAATCTAAAGCAGTTTCAGGTGATACAAGTTGGCTGAAAATAGGGGGAATTGGGATTTTTTGGCGATCGACATTTGCACCAACACCGCTAGCCCGACAAACTTGAATAATCGCATCAGCTAAACCGTCGCTACTGTCCATTCCGGCGATCGCAATTGGGGAATTAACCCCCCCCGGCCCCCCCTTGGTAAGGGGGGGAGAATTAACGCCTACCTTGCTAAGGGGGGGAGAATTCAAATCTTGCTTCCCCCCCTTACCAAGGGGGGGACTGAGGGGGGGTTCTATCTCACCTTCACAACCCAATATCTCCCAAAGCATCGGCAAAACATCCAATCGCGGTTTAGGCTGCTGGTGAGCGAGAATTAAAGAAGTTCGATCGCCCTTTTCCAGATTTAGCCCAAATTCAGGATTCAACAACAACTCTAATCCCGCGCGAGAAGCCCCGTGCACACCCGTAGCCACGATCGCCCAATTCTCCGATCGCGCATTTGACCGACGAATGGTACGATCGCACTCAACCTCCCCAAAAGCAGTAATCGAAATTGTCACCACAGACGATCGCACAACATCCCCACCCGCGATCGGCGTATGATACACTTCCAAACAAGCCGTCATCCCCCGATAAAACTCCTCCACCCACAGCACAGCCGTATCCGCCGTCACAGCCAGGGCTACAGTCACCGCCAGAGGCTTTGCACCCATCGCAGCCAGATCCGACAAATTCGCGGCTGCGGCGCGCCATCCTGCGTCATAAGGGCTGGTGGTGCGATCGCTAAAATGCACTCCATCCACCAACATATCCGTCGTCACCGCCAGAGATTGGTGAGGATTTGTCGGAAGTACAGCGCAATCATCACCCACAATTTCGGCGGGACAGAATTTTTGTAATATTCTTAAAAGACCTTGTTCTCCGATATCTTTAATCAGCATTAAATTAGTTAAAAGCCACTAAATATTATTAGGAAACTGACAACTAACCACTGACAACTGTCAACTGTCAACTGTCAACTATCAACTGTCAACTGCTTTACCATTCCTTACCAGAACTCGGCGGCAAGCGCAACCTCGGAAACCGATAAAAAGTATCCCCTTCATCATCCACCTCTAAAATCGCCGAAAAAATCTTAACTTGTCGGTTTAAATACTGCTGAGCAACTTCAGCCTCAACTCTCGCGCTAGCAGCCAATTGAATCAGCGACATCTGACTGTTTTGAGTTTCCAACAACTGATAAAAAGCCTCATCCAACTGTCGCTTTTGCTTGCTTTCATTCAGATTGTTGACAATCAACAAGCCTGCGAATCCGCCCAAACCAATTACCAATAAAAATTCTAAAATTGCCATAAAAGCGTTATAATTGCTAGTTGGAATAACGAATCTCAGTATATCAAAAGAATGATGTTAATTAAATTTCAACTAATCTGATTAACTCTTCCAGCCCGCGGAGGCGGTCTTTGTTAGTGTAGAAGCGATTTAAATCGCCGTCTTTGTTTGTCTTTCTTCCAGCCCGCGGAGGCGGTCTTTGTTAG
>NZ_JAEQCX010000181.1:0-6467 GCF_020738035.1 Microcoleus sp. PH2017_28_MFU_U_A | reverse complement strand
TAGTGTAGAAGCGATTTAAATCGCCGTCTTTGTTTGTCTTTCTTCCAGCCCGCGGAGGCGGTCTTTGTTAGTGTAGAAGCGATTTAAATCGCCGTCTTTATTTGTTATGGTTGCTTCCAGCCCGCGGAAGCGGGCTTTGTTTGACTCTGAAGCGATTTAACTCGCCATCTTTGTTTGACTCTGAAGCGATTTATCTCGCCGTGTTTGTTTGTGTGCTGATTAAACTTGAGGTTGAACCAAATTTTCCTTTCCTTTAATCACCTTAGCAGATATAATCTTATCTCCCTGCCTCAGTTTATCCAAAACCTCTTTTCCTTCAATCATGTAACCAAAAACAGCATACCGACCGTCCAACAAATTCAGACCAGCGGGCGTGAGTTCGGGTTCAAACAAGAAAAAGAAAAACTGAGAAGAACCGCTGTCTGGTTCAGCTTCAGCCCGGGCCATCGCCACAGCACCAAAAGCAGAAAAAGGCAAAACAGGCTCGTCGCGATAACGTCCCGCATCTTCTAGAGTAATCCCATAGACAGGTTCCTTGTCCTCTCTAACGAGCACTTCCAGCGGCACATTCCGGTATTTGCCAGTACCTGGATCAATAAAGCCCACTTCCTTGCCTTCGGGATCTCCCGTTTGCAAAACGTAGGATTCTTCCGATCGAATAAATGGTAAACCATCATAGAAACCTCGATCGACCAAATCCACAAAATTACCAGCAGTCACAGGCGCACTGTAACCGTCAACCACAACATTAATTGTCCCCTTATCCGTTTCCACCGCCACAGTAGCGCGACCTTTCAGTTGAGGCAGATTAGCATACTTAGCAGGCACTTCAAACGGAAACTTTGTCACCATCAACTCTTCGATTTCGCCTACCGAACCGAGGATTTTCGCCTTCAAGTCAATAACTTTTTCCCTGTCTTTAGCCTCAACAGCCTTTTCCAGTTCAGCAATTCCCTCCTTGACTTGTGCAACTAGCGCCTCAGCTTCCGGCTGTTTCGCCTCAGGAATACTCACTAAAATGTCGGACTCCCGAATGCTGAGAATCCTCGAAGCCTTACTGACATCGCTGCTAATGGGCCCCCAACGTTTAGAACGGATGTGGTTGCCAATGTCTTCCAGACTGATTTGCAACTCACGCACAGTCTGATTGTCAATAGGTAGCGCGAAACGCAGCAGCGCCCGGCCGTCCGTAATCGGATTCCCCGCAGGCATACTGCTGCTGGGGCGTTTCGCATAGGAAACTGCACTGAAACTCAGGGAGAGTGCGAACAGCAGGACTGCTAAAGCACCGGTCTTCACCCAGCGCTTGCACGTATCGATCGAGAAATTAGGCCAATGCAACATATCTTTAACTTTTATTGCCTCTATTATCTTCCCACAGCGCGCGATCGCCTTCTCTCCATTACATCCGTTGCCTCTCCTTGTCCAACAGACAGAGGTTTTTCACTTGGAGTACAGCACTTGCTCCCTTTGAAAGGTAAAATAAATTGCCAATTGCTTTTTGATGCCGTCAGCTAGACTGCGGCTTTAAGCTGACCCCGCTCAAAAACGGATACAATCCCCAGACTCCTGTCGTGGAGAGATCAAAATTTTAGACCAAGGTTCAATCTCCCAGATTCAAAGCTGCGAGTGAATCTAAAATCTAAAATCTAAAATCTAAAATCGACTGACTATAGTTCCCCCGTGCCCAATGGCGACGGGATTGCCCGCAAAAATTTATATGCTCTCCAGTAACGACTTTCGACCAGGTGTTTCAATTGAATGGAATAACGGCGTGTGGCGGGTTATCGAATTCCTCCACGTCAAGCCCGGAAAGGGTTCCGCTTTTGTGCGGACAAAATTAAAAAACGTCCAAACCGGCAGCGTAGTGGAACACACATTCCGAGCTGGCGAATCTTTGCCTCAAGCCAACCTCGAAAAGAGCGCGATGCAGCATACCTATAAAGAAGGCGACCAGTTTGTCTTTATGGATATGGAAACTTACGAGGAAAGCCGCCTCACAGCCAAGGAAATAGGCGAGCGTGTCAAGTACCTGAATGAAGGTATGGAAGTCAGTATCCTTCGCTGGAACGACCAAATCATGGAAGTGGAATTACCCAATTCTGTCGTCTTGGAAGTGACACAAACCGATCCCGGAGTCAAAGGAGATACTGCCACCGGTGGCAGTAAACCGGCCATCCTTTCCACCGGAGCTCAGATCATGGTTCCTCTATTTATTTCGATAGGAGAACGCATTCGGATTGATACTCGTGAAGACAAGTACCTCGGCCGAGAATAGAAACGACGGAGAAAAAGGGAGTTTTTAGTTTTTAGTTGTGAGTTGTGAGTTATTAGTTAAAGAGCTAAAAAATCATCGCTCATCGCTCAAAGATTAAAAACTACCCCTTTTGTCTCCAAAATCGGTGAAGTTTCCTAGCTTCGCCGGATTCCAATTTCTCAATTTTAAATTCTTAATTACCCTTGAATCTACTGTGCAATTAGACTTAAACCAGCTTTGCGAACTGCTGACTGTTTTAGACAAAACAGGCATTTCGGAACTGACATTAAAAAGTGGGGAGCTTGAACTGACTGTACGCAAAGGCATTCTGGCCAGCGAACCAGCCACGGTTACTGCCCTCTCTACCGCGGCAAGTGTCGCTCCGACGATCGCGCTGGGATCTGTTTCTAGCCCCACTGCCGCCCCACCGGATGCTGTTAGTCAAAATGCAGGAGCAACTCCGGCCACTCCTGCACCAGCCCCTGCTGTCGCAGCTCCTGCTGCCGTCTCTGCTCCTGTCGATACCAAATGGGTGTCAATTATCTCGCCCATGGTAGGAACGTTTTATCGCGCTGCTGCTCCCGATGAGCCACCTTTTGTCAATGTGGGCGATCGCATCAAAGTCAGCCAGACAGTCTGTATTATCGAAGCAATGAAGCTGATGAACGAGATTGATGCTGATGAAGTGTCCGGTCAAGTCATGGAAATTTTAGTACAAAATGGCGAACCTGTCGAATACGGTCAAATTTTAATGCGAATTAATCCGGATTGAAGCATTACTTTATTGTTATGGACAGAATAAATGCTAATATTTCGAGATCACTTCTCCCCGGTGAGTTTGATGAAGTCATCCCAGCCTGTCCCGCAAGAGGTTGTGCAACAAGTTGCTGAGTATTTCAGTATTCTGAGCGAGCCAATGCGTTTACGAATTTTGAACTTGCTTCGCGACGGAGAAAAATGCGTGCAAGAGTTGGTGGAAGCTACTCAAACGAGTCAAGCCAATGTTTCCAAGCACCTAAAACTTATGCTCCAAGCTGGTATCCTCACTCGCCGGAGTGAAGGAACATCAGCCTATTATAAGGTGCAAGACGAGTTAATTTTTGAGCTATGTACTATGGTGTGCGATCGGCTTGCCACTCGGATCGAACAGCAAGCCCTCCACTTTCGGGCATTTAGCCTGACTGCCAAGCACTGAAAATTAGTCATTAGTCATTAGTCATTAGTCATTAGTCATTAGTCATTAGTGCGAGCGTCCCCGCTCGCGAACGTTATCAGTCAGCAGTCATCAGTCGGTAGTGCGAGCGTCCCCGCTCGCGAACGTTATCAGTCATCAGTTATATCAAATTCGGTAACTACGGAATTCTACCCTGCTCGCCGTGCGGGACGTTTGGCTTCGCGATCCGAAGCGAGCGACACGCTCGAATTGCACTCCGAAAATTATTATTCCGATCCAAATGTCAACGATATCATCAGCAATCAATTATCAGCTATCAATCCCTATTTTCCGCATTCAGACTAATAACTAATAACTAATAACTCCTAACTCCTAATTAATAACTCCTAACTAATGACTAATAACTAATGAATCAAAAATTAGTTAAGGGGAAAATTTTTGTCAAAACTTTGGCGGGTACTCGGTTGAGCCACCTCCAAACCTTCGCCACCCAAAAGTTCCAAAGGCTTGCCGTCCACCGAGATCCAAACCTTAGTATTCGGTTTTAAACTCGTAGCTGTATAGATAACTTGCCCTAACCGGCTCGTCATTGAACTGCTGCCTCCCCCCGCAGTAAATTCACGCGACAAATCGACATAAACTTCATCATTCTTGACACTCAAACCCCGGAGTTTTGTCCCTTTAGGTATTTCGCTAGAAACAGTTGCATCCTTCGGCCCAGCCAACAAAGTGTTAAAAGCAGCTTGTAAAGTTGCATCAGGCTTATCAGCTTGTTTGACAGCTACTTTCGTAGGAACTGCCTCAAATTTGCCGATCGCATCTTTAACCCAGTACACTTGGACTGTTTGGGCATCAGCCTGCTGCAAAGGCTTCGGCTGTGACGACTTGGGCGCCAGAGCCTGAGACGCCAGAGGGGTAGGTCTCTGAGCTTGAGGCGTCTGAACCTGCGGCGTCTGAGCCTGTGGCACCTGCACAGCATTTGGAGGAGGTACGGGGATAATTACAGCAGGGGATTGGGCAGGACTTGGGGATAGCGCCGGAGCGATTGTCGGAGCTGAAGACTGCGTGTCTGCCGTGGGCGAACGGCTTGCCGTCCACCAAGCAATGCCACCTCCAGTCACTAAAGCCAACCCGCAAACACCGGCAATGAGTGCTGTTGTGGAGACGTGGCGTACTTCTTGTCCATCTTTCATAATACAAATCCTCGTTAGAGATAAAGCGCTTGACACGGTGAGGAGCTACTCCCGATCGGCTACATTTGTTTTTGCTGAGATTCTGGAACAGGGAACAGCTAAACCAAAACAATCCTGGCATCTTTAACAGCTTAGGAGCTATATTTCATTTTGACACCCTCCCGCTTAAAAACAAGGTATAAGTCTGAAGGCAGAATATAGAAGGCACTTATGCTGTGGCATATCCGAAGTTTACCTGACATTTTATCTAACTCGTAAATTACTATAAATTAACTAATATTTTGCCAAATATCACAATCGGTAACAGGTTGAAAATCTTTAATATTTTTAGTAGCAATAATGACTTCACGACCAGGAAATTGCTCTTTGAGCAGACACCATTGAGCAGCCAGAATGCAGTCTACATCAATGTTCTCCTTAATTTTATTAGATTGACTCATAGCTCTTGCCTCCGCCCATAGTTCGGCAGCCTTTTCTAGCAAAGCAAAAGTTACTTCTTGAAATTCAAGTAACTCTCTTAGTTTATCTAACTCTTGAATACTTTTGCTTTTTATCCGAATCAATTCACGTCTAAGTTCATAATCACAGATATCAGAAGCAATTATATAAACGCCTTTCGACAACAGTCTATAAAACCATTCTGTGCATTGATAAATCTCCGTAGTCAGCTTCTGATCTTCAGACAATTTCTCATCAATATTTGTTATCAGCAAAGCAATAATATTAGAATCTAGAATTAGAATCACTCTACAATTTCCATCCTTTTTCTTCTCCAATACTTTCTATTTGCTCAAGTCGTGACTTTGCCCAATCCATAGCAGATTGGTTTTTCTGAATTTGCATTTCACGAGTAAATATTGGATTATAAGGAGAGTCAATCAAATGTAATTTTTCATTTTGTGTTCGGTCTTCTTCGATTTGCCATAATACTGCTCTAGCAGTGTTTTTTAATCCAACTAAATATAAAAAAACTGACTCGTTCTGATTGGCTCGATCGGGTTTTAGATTAGAATCATTTAAAAAAGCCAATGCTATATTCTTAATGCACTCTATTAAGTGTTGTGGAAAGTAGACAAGATATTCTTCTAAAAGCTCTGATAGTTTCACCATACCCGTGTATAGCGATCGATATTGACGTACTTTATCTGTTTCTTCTTCAAACGCAATCAGCATAAAACCCTGAGCTATGATTAATTCCCTCAAGCCATCCATGTATTTTTCACGATCTTCAATTTCTTTGAAAGTATCACGGGCTAAAAAGTCACTATATTTTGCTTTAAATTCGTTTAAAAGTGGTCTGTATTCAGAGTAATAAATATCCGCTCTTAGACGTATATCTTTTGCTTCTCTAATCCGTTCTAGTACCTCATAAATTTTCAATCCATCAATAAATAGTTCTTCTTTAGGAATCCGCGCTTCATCAGATTTAAACAGCTTTTCTAAGGCGTGTTTGATTAAACTTAGTTCACCAAACATCACCTCCTCACTGTTCGATGGCAATGCTCTAATTAAATTTTCTGTAGTGACTGTCATAGGAAGCCGACTCCATAAATAAAGGCTTTTATGATTTATGAGAGCACATGAGCTACAACTAGCGCGCTCCTTCTATTATCATAAACGATCATCTCGCTAAAACTGTAATTTTTCGCAAACAAAAAGCGCCCCTATTTCTAGGGGCGCTTTCTGTTTATCTCAAGCTAAAACTTAGCCGTTGATGGAAGGAGCAACCAAAGCAACTGGAGTGGTTTCGCCAGCAGCCAAGTCGAGTGGGAAGTTGTGAGCATTGCGCTCGTGCATTACTTCCATACCCAAGTTAGCGCGGTTGATAACATCAGCCCAGGTG
>NZ_JAEQCX010000042.1:68194-94725 GCF_020738035.1 Microcoleus sp. PH2017_28_MFU_U_A | reverse complement strand
TGGGGGTGGTGGCTCCGGTGGTGGTGGTATTGAGCAGGATGGAGGCGGTGTTGCTGCCCGCGTTCGCCACAGCTAAGTCTGGTTTTCCGTCGCCGTTGATGTCGCCGATGCTGACGGATACGGGACTACTGCCAGTTGGGAAGTCTACTTTGGGGGCGAAGGTGGGGGTGGTAGCTCCCGTGGCGGTGGTGTTGAGCAGGATGGAGGCGATGTTGGTGACGTTCGCCGTTGCTAAGTCAGGTTTTCCGTCACCGTTGAAGTCGCCGATGCTCACGGAGGCGGGGTTAATGTCAGTAGCAAAGGTGGCTTGGGTGGCGAAAGTGGGGGTGGTGGCGTTGGTGGGGGTGGTATTGAGCAGGATGGAGGTAGTGTTGCTGTTGAGATTCGCCACAGCTAAGTCTGGTTTTCCGTCGCCGTTGAAGTCGCCGATGCTGACGGAGTTGGGGTTATTGCCAGTGGTGAAGTCAACTTTGGGGGCCAAGCCTAGTACGCCGCTGTAGGTTTTGAGGGCCTTGGGGTTAAATGGTACTCTTGCTTCTATAGGACCTGTTTGTATTTCTAGGTTCCAGTCTCCCCCTAATTCAGTGCTGCCGGTGAGGTTGGCTGAGGCGGCAATGCTTGCACCTGCGAGCTCGCTCAGTCGCTTGAGGAAGTTTTTGCCTGTTTCGCAAGCGGCTACTTCACAACCGTATAAGAGGATGTTTGCCTTTGTTGTGAGGGCTTTTCTCCACTGTTGGAGTTGGGTACTGAATTTTTCTAGGTAATCACTATTAACTGTTGCTGTACCGAGGTTGATGCTGCCGGGGCTGCCGTGGGAAATGATATGAATAGCTGCAACATTACTTTCGGCTGCTAGGGCTTCGGTTATTTGTGCGATGCCACTACTGTTGTCATCTAAAATTACTATTTTGGCGCCTTCATCTGCTCCTTTTATCAGGTGTTGATAATTCTCTACGGCAGAGTCTAGGAAAATGATTTGTTTCTGTACGGTTGGTAAGTTCATTGTAGGTACAATTGTGGATATCTATTGTTGACATACAGCTCCGACAGGAGTTAAGCTCCCTATTACAGGGAGCGATTTCTCGCTCCAGATAACTGATACAAAATCTGGGTTTACTACCCGTTGGTGGTATTTTTGGTCGTGGCGAATCCAGCGAAGCGTCAGCCCGAAGGGCAGCCTTCACTAACGCAGAGACTCAAAAGACTTGCGAAGTGCAGCACAAAATAGTCCGCGGTCAGTTATCAAGGGATATCTAACCTGGATCTGCTACGATCGTGGGAAATGAACGCAGAAAACTAACTACGTTTGCTTGTAGCTGCCAGCAGATGACTAAACTCCCGAACGGACCAGTCATCACCGGGTGAAAGCGTGGATTTTGACGCTGCAAAGCTGCCAGCAAAGTAAAAACTGAGCGTGGCACTCCCGCTGGGAATTATGATATTAATTACTGCCTATTTGAGTTCACTCGTGGCAGTTAGATGCGACCTAGTAAAATATTTACAGCGCTTCTGAGCAAGATAAGGTACACCCGATCGTACCGAGAACCGAATTTGCAAGGATGTTTTTCTACCCGATCTAGTTGTGGAAGGCTATAGATGCACTTATTTTTTTTACCATAGTTTGCAAAATATTGCAACCCTTTCTCCAAATTTACTATATCTCTAAGAATGCCGATCGCGCCTTGACTTTTGCTTTGTATTATGGGTCTGCATCTGGGGAACTGACAAGTCGGATCTCAGATCGAACTTATCCCAAATCCGCTTTGGATACATACCTAGGGCTTGCGCGACGAGACAGGATAAGTTTTTCACCACAGGCACGCGCCAACATTTGCGGCTTTAGTTCGAGATGAAGGATTTATAAATAATATAAATAACCGGGATTTAGTATGATATTATTTCCATCCTATCTTTATACCCAATAAAAATAATTGGTGGCGCGGACACCAAGTCTGTACTGCGAACTAATCTTAGGGCACTCGATCGACCGGATGCCATCTCAATTCCCAGATCATTAATTTGAGGCAATTATTGCCAGCGAACCAGGTGCTAAAATAATTGCGATACTTAAATTGTTAACATTCGATCGAACATCAACAAATGTCTCAAAGTAATTCCGCAGAAATCATGTACGATCGCGCCCTAACCCTCCAAAAACAAGGTGACTGGGAAAGCGCGGAAAAAGAATACCAGCAGATAATCGCCCAGCAACCTGATTGCGCGCCCGCCTATTTCCAACTGGGAAATGCTAAGTTAGTCAAGCAGGAATGGCTTGGGGCGATCGAACTTTACCGCCAAGCTTTAAATCGCGAACGTCGCTACTCTCAAGCATGGTACAATCTAGGAGTATGTTGGGAAAATTTAGGAGAAATTGAGGAGGCGATCGGGGCTTACCAACAAGCTGTAACGTACAATCCTAATTATGCGATCGCCCTTAACAGTTTAGGAGTCTTGCTTACCCAACAAGAAAACTCCTCGAAGCCAAAGCTTGCCATCAAAAAGCTGTAGAATTGCAACCAGATTCTCTTACTTATCGCGGCAACTTAGCTAACCTTCAATATCGCTGCGATGAAAACAGCGAAGCCGCAGCCAACTATCGAAAAATTTTGCAACTTGATGCGAATAATATCAATGCAATGGCAGCTTTGGTAAAAATCAATCAAGGAATTTGCCAGTGGGATACTCTCGCAGCCGACAGCGAAAGAATGTGGCAAATCGGCGCAACTTTAATTGAGCAAAATAACTTACAAGATTTATCTATTTTTGATTTTGTGATGTTTTCACCCTTTACGGCTGACAGACATCTCGCAATTACTCGCTACTTCTCTCAACTTACCAGCAGTAGAGTTAAACAAAATTATTTTCCCCCTCACATTCCTCCGGCTACATCTCCCAAAACTTTGCGAATCGGCTACATCGCCGGTGATTTTTACCAACACGCTTTAACGCATTTAATGGGTGAATTATTCGCTTTGCACGATCGCGCTAAATTTGAAGTATTTGCCTACTCTCTCGGCCCCGACGATGGCAGCAATGAACGGCGAAAACTAGCAGCAGATTGCAACAAATTTACCGATTTGCGGGGAATGCTGGCGGAAGCAGCAGCCGAAACAATCTATAATGACGGCATTCATATTCTCATCGATATGGGAGGCTACACCCTATATTCTAATCCGAGAATTGTTGCCATGCGTCCCGCTCCGATTCAAATTAATTATTTAACTTATGCTAGCACTATGGGTGCTGATTTTATTGATTACATTATCACCGATAATATTGTAACGCCACCGCGCCTTGCCGAGTTCTTTAGCGAACAATTTATTTGCCTGCCAGACTGCTATCAAATTAACAACGATCGGCGAGTTTGTCCGGCAGAAGATCCGCAAATTAAACTTAAAAATCCCAAAGCTAAATACGGCTTGCCAGAAAATACCTTTGTCTTCGCTTGTTTCAATCACAGCCGCAAAATTGAACCCATAATTTTTAGCGTGTGGCTGCACATTTTAGAGCGCGTACCTGATAGCGTGCTGTGGCTGCTAGACAGCAATTCCGAAGCCACAAACCGCCTGCAAGCTGAAGCTAAATTGCGCGGAATAGATCCCAAACGCTTGATTTTTGCACCGCGATTGTTTCAGGAAGAACACCTAACGCGCCACATTTGGGTTGACTTATGTCTCGATACTTTTTATTGTAATGCTCATACGACGGGTAGCGATGCTTTATGGATGGGAATTCCCTCGATTACTTGTCCTGGTGAAACTTTTGCCTCGCGGGTGGGTGCGAGTTTGTTAAATGCAGTGAATTTACCGCAATTGGCAGTCAATAATTTAGAGGAATACGAACAATTGGCAGTGCATTTAGCAACTCACCCTCAAGAGTTGCAAAAGCTAAAAGATTACCTCAATGAAAACCGCCGACAATTGCCGTTGTTTGATACTCCTCAAACCGTGCGGCATTTGGAATTAGCCTATCAAATGGTTTGGGAAAGATATCAATCCGGTGAGTTGCCGGGGGCGATAAGTGTCCCGCAATTAGAAAAAATAGAAACAGCAGATTTACCGAGGAACTTGACAACCAATTCGTGCGATAATTTAACCAATACAACAGCGGAAAAATTAGCAAATATAACAGATAAAAATATGGAAAACGGCCAGCAGCGAGAAACGATCGGTAGTGCGGATGCGCCGCATAGTTTAATTGGCGATCGCGATTTGCCATCTTGGTTAAATTCTCAAAATATCTCCCTGGCTTGTACTACCTATCAAACTAGCAGGTTAATGTTAATTGGGAATAATCCCGAAACCAATACAATTTCTGGATATTGGCGAATATTCGATCGCGCAATGGGACTTTTCTGCACGCCGGAACGCCTCTACCTCAGCTCAAAATATCAACTCTGGCAATTAGACAATGTGCTAGCTGCGGGTGGACAACATCAAGGTTACGATCGCCTTTACATACCGCGCATCGCCCACACCACAGGAGATATCGACATTCACGATATCGCTGTCGATAAAAATAACCAAATCCTGTTTATTAGCACGTTGTTTAATTGTATCGCTACTTTGAGCGATCGCCACAGTTGCAAACCTTTGTGGAAACCGCCGTTTATCTCACAATACATCAACGAAGACCGCTGTCACCTCAACGGTTTGGCAATGGTGGATGGAGAGGCAAAATATGTCACAGCGTCGAGTCAGTCGGATGTGGTGGATGGTTGGCGCGATCGCAGAAAAAATGGCGGTATCGTGATTGATGTCGCATCTAATGATATCATCGCTACGGGATTGTCGATGCCGCATTCACCTCGCTGGTATCAAGATAAGTTGTGGTTGCTGAATTCGGGGAGAGGAGAATTTGGTTATGTCGATTTAGAGACAGGGAAATTTCAGGCGATCGCATTTTGTCCGGCATATGTCCGAGGATTGGCTTTTTGGCAAAATTGGGCGATTGTTGGATTGTCGAAACCGAGGGGTGGTGACAATACTTTTAGCGGTTTAGAGTTGGATGAGTTGTTGGTAGCCAAAGATGCTGAGGCTCGCTGCGGTATGATGGTGATAGATTTGACTACTGGTGCGATCGTACATTGGTTGCGGTTTGAAGGAGTTGTCACAGAACTTTATGATGTGCAGGTGATTCCGGGAGTGCAAAAGCCGATGGCTTTGGGTTTTCAAACGGAAGAAATTGCTCAGTTAATTACTTTGGAACTTTAACCGCTGATGGTGGCGGATGGACGCACGGGTAGCTAGAAACCGGGTTTTTGCGAGAATACTTCGTTACTGTCGGTAAAAATCGTAAAAACCCGGTTTCTTGGATTGTGCGCGAGGGTCAGAAATGTTAAGATAGAGTTTGTTTTGTAACCTCTACATAAATATGTTCTAACCGCACCGGATAGCGAGCTATTGAATCAATAGAAATCCCATCAAAACGCAAAATAATATCCTTTAATTCCAAACGTTCCGGCAGCCAAAAAGCCAAATCGCTACCGTAGCGGCGGGGAATAAAACTGTATTCTGCTGCGCGGGCGATGACTTCAGCTTCTGCGTCGGTTTTAACCACAATAATTTCCTGAGCCGGAATTAGTTTTTGCAACTCCTCCAAACTGCCCTCAGCCACAATACTACCATTCTTTAAAATCCCAATTCTCTGACACAAACGCTCAGCTTCATCCAACAAATGAGTTGTTAGCAAAATCGTAATTCCTTCCGATTGCAAACGCTGAATCAACTCCCAAATTTCATAACGAGCCTCAATATCTAAACCAGTTGTTGGTTCATCTAAAATTACTAATTTAGGCTGGTGAACCAAAGCCACCGCAATATTCAAACGGCGCTGCATTCCTCCGCTCAAAGTTTCCACCGGACTTTGAGCTCTATCTATCAAATTTACTGCTTTTAAGCATTGTTCTACTTGATAGCGGCGCTGTTGGCGCTCTAAACCATAAATTTGAGCAAAAAAATTGAGGTTTTCTGCACAGCTAAGGCTTTTGTAAAGCAAATTTTCTTGAGGCGCTACACCGATTAACAGTTTAGTAGCTTCCGAAACAGGTTCGCCATTGATGAAAACCTTACCGCTGTCAGCATTTAGCAAATTGCATAAAATATTGATAGTTGTAGTTTTGCCCGCCCCATTTGGCCCCAGCAAACCGTAAATTTCGCCAGCTTGAATGTGCAGTGTTAAATCGTTAAGCACTGAACGTTCGCCGTAAGCCTTATTTAGCTTTTCTATTTGCAGCACTGCTTAAAATCTCCTAGTTTTTTCTCTAAATTATCTTTTAATTCCCTGATTTATTTAAAGTCTTCTTTCTACTCTTAACATCCGCCGATATGACAGCCATCCGCCTGCGATCATCGAAATAGCAAATATGAATAAAAACCAGAAGTGCGATTCAATATCCGCAAAATCTTTGCCGTTAGCCCACACGCCTATCAGCGCTTCGTTCATATGATAAATCGGATTGTACTGGGCGAGATCCAGCAGGGTTTTGGGGAACAGCGCAGTTGGCAAAAATGCACCTCCTAAAATCAACAAAGGAACGCCGAAAGCGGCTACTAGCGAGTTGACATCTTCTGTGCGCCTCGCAAACTGCGTCCCCAGAATAAAGCCAACTCCTACGTAGGATACAATGCTGAGTAGAATAATCGCGCATCCTAACAGAATAGATCCTTGAAATTGTGCTCCCAAACACGCTGCTATCGTGTATACTAAAAGTACCTGACCGATGCCGATCGCACTGTGAGCCAGAAAAATTCCTAAAAAGTAGGAAGTGCCACTCAGGGGGGAAACAAATAAGCGCTTGAGAGTATGCTGTTCTCGCTCTGAGACTACCGTGGCTACACTGCCGCCGAGACAGCTAAAAAATAAAGCGGCTCCTACTAAACTTGCAGGTGCAGCACTTTCAAAGGCTTTGGCTGTGGTGAGATTGGCGCGTTCTTTTAAAATTAAACCATTGATTAGCAAGATAGAAATTGGAAAAATACTCCACAAGACTAAGCTGCGCCGCCGCCTTCCCAATTCAATTAAAATTCGCTGCGCTACTGCGAGGGTTTCATACCAGTATTTCATAGGGATTGTGTTAGCATTGTAAGAATTGGAAATTGACATCAAGTCCGAAAAGAATCAACACAATCAAATTGGTTCGTAGTGAGGACTTTAGTCCGCATCAATCCGAGGACTCGCATTCCGAACGATCAAATTGGTTCGTAGTGAGGAATTTAGTCCGCATCAATCCGAGGACTCGCATTCCGAACGATCAAACCTTCTTGATGGCATTGAATTTACCGGAAATTATATGATTATTGATAATAACGCCACGGCATATCATACCATAGAAATACTAAGAATGTTAAATTTCAATAAAAAACCCGCCCGCGCGGGTTTTGTGATTTGACCAGACTAGGTTTTAAATTTTCGGTGTCTATCGCTACACTCATTTAATACTAAAGTTCGTACCTCTGTAACATCCTTGAAAAGATGTTAAACTTGTGCGGCTTGTCTGTTCGAGTTTAGTCACGAGGGAGGGAGTATTACTTTCAGGATTTGTACCCCACTTGTAAATAAAGTCGCCGATGTAGTTTCCGGTTGCTTCGTAGCTGTGCACTTGTATCGGAATTCCCGAAACTCCTGAAACTGTTTGGTTGTTGTATCCGTTAACAATGATTTTCTCGATAACTGCTCCGGGTTCTACAGTCACGTTCCAGTTGACTGGTTCGTAGGCCGAAAGTGCAAGTATTATTGGCTTGTTGCGGCGTTCTACTTTGACTTGGATAGCACTTTTCGACAAATTTGCCTTCCCGTGTTCGGCATTAGCTTCGTAAACACCAATCAAATGAAGTTCTTTATCTCCGGTTGACGAACCAACATAGGCTGAAAAATCGTCGGAACCGCCAATCCCGCAGTTGGCGACTGAACTAATGGGGGAAGTAAAAGTTGTTTTTTCGGCGAGTTTCTGCTGCACCGTCGGGACTACCCACCAACCGGTTCCGACTCCTAAAGCACCTATTAAAGCAGCGGCAATTCCGAAAGGAATGACGTTTGTGAGGTGGCGAAAGGCGGTTGTTGCAGTTACTTGGGCTCGGGTTTGCTGCCAAGTTTCAGCAGTTTTTCCGGCATTGCCGCCATCTAGACAAGCTAACAAAGCTAAACTTTCCGGCTGTTCCAGCAGACTTTGAACTGCTTTCCCTTCCCCAACGTAGAGATTTCGAGTTTCGGTGTCTAACAGCAGCCAGTAGCGATCGCCCTCGCCGAAGTTGTACTCTTGTAGCGCAGGCTGAACTAAATCGTGCTGCAAAAATACCAGCCAAGCCATGTTATTGCCAGTTCCGACTATTTTGCCGTCGCTGAAAATAAGTTGGTCGATGTCGGGTTCCCACCGCCAAGCTACCCAGCGACTGTCTCCTCGATAGCCGAGGGATTTTTCGAGTTGCGGATGAGCAGTTATTTCTAAGCGTTGAACTAAGTTTGACACAGTTGGTCTCCTCAACTACGCGCGATCGAAGCTATCCCAAAGGGTAGGGAATCGCTACTTCCAGTCTTAGCTTAACTTATCGGGCGATCGTCCTTCAAAAACTACCCGTGCCGTTGCCCGTGGTACTGTTGGGAGACACATTGTTGCTGGGATTGGTATTCGGCGAAGTTCCCGGATTGAAATTATTCTGTTGATTAGTATTCGGCGAAGTTCCCGGATTGAAATTATTCTGCTGATTGGTATTCGGCGAAGTTCCCGGATTGGCATTATTGTTGGGATTAGTATTCGGCGAAGTTCCCGGATTGAGATTATTCTGCTGATTAGTATTCGGCGAAGTTCCCGGATTGGCGTTGTTGTTGTTGGGATTAGTATTCGGCGAAGTTCCCGGATTTGCGTTGTTGTTGTTGGGAATTGTATTCGGTGTAGTTCCCGGATTTGCGGGATTTGCGGGATTTGCGGGATTTGCGGTACCAGCAGGAGTAGTTATCGGGGCGCCGGCAGCATCTCTGGTAACGCTGTTGGGGTTCGGGGGGGCTGCTGGATTAGCTGCATTGGGGTTATTTCCAGGAGCATTGGCTGGGTTGTCGGCTGCGGGAGCCGTTTTTTGGGGAGCAGCGTTGGTGCCGCACAAGCTGACTAAATCAAAAGTTGTACCGCTTGGGGTTTCGATGAAGCAAACCGGCACATCTACTCGCGGGTTTGAGGCCCTGGGAAACTGGCCCGTTCCGGGCATGGGACGGCTAAAGGCGACTTGTGCCATCAATGGAGTCAAGGCAGCCGATAGAGCGGCTGCGAGGCGCAATAATCTCATCAGCACTTCCTCAAATGTTATATTTATTGGATCCACTATGCCTTATAAACTGCCAAGTGTCCTCATTCTGAAAGCCGATCTTTTTTACCAGAAAGAATTGGTTGAAAGCCCGCCCGCCTTCGAGGGAGACATTAAAATCAGAGTATTCATTACTCCAATACTCAGACTTCTGGGTAGAGGTAGCTCTCCAACTGTCAACTGTCAACTGTCAACTGTCAACTGTCAACTGTCAACTGTCAACTGTCAACTGTCAACTGTCAACTGTCAACTGTTTACAAATCCTCCTAGAGAGCCGCCACTGCCTGCAACATCTCGCGCACGCAGAAAGTACACTTAGAAAAAGCTGAGAGCGCCACAGTCGAATCCTCTGACAAAATCATTTGACTCCGGTACCCGTCGTCTGAGGGTTCTCGAAATACATGAAGCTGGCGTTGGTGGATATCTAGCACCCAAAAATCGTCAATCTGCGATGCAGCATAGATATCTCCTTGAGTCTCGCAGTCATTTTGAAGCGTACCATCGACTATTTCGATCAGCAGATATATCTCCGAGGCGATGGGATGGCGGTCAGTATAGCGCAGGGCGTCTGGCATCACAACTGCGATCGACGGTTTTGCTTGGGCATCGCCTAACTGAATTGGTAGCTCCACCCGCACTAAAACCTCATCTCCTAACAGCTTTTCCAGCAACTTCTGAATAAGTACAATCGCTGTAGCATAATCGGTTCCCTGTATTTTCATTTTTTTGACAATCAGTCCTGCAACTAATTTTACTTATTGTGAGTTTAATATTTTAGTCGATCGTACCTAATAATCTTCCACGCATATCAAAGGAGCAGATAGCCGGGGAGTGGGAGATTGGGAGAGGGGGAGAGGGCGAAAATCTTCATTCTTTATTCTTTTTTTTGTCAACTGTCAACTGTCAACTGTCAACTGTCAACTGTCAACTCTTCCTTCATTTAGTATCTAATTCGCGGGTCAATGTAAGCATTTAAAATATCAATTACAATACTAGCAATTACTACAATTCCCGCAAAAAACACCACAATACCTTGAACAGTTGGATAATCTCGCAAGCTAATCGCTTCATAAAGACGATTTGCCAGCCCCGGCCAAGAAAAAGTAACCTCAGTTAAAATAGCACCACCCAACAGTGCAGCAAAAGTCAGTCCCAAGACAGTAATTACCGGAATCAGCGCATTTTTGAGAGCGTGAGCCCATAAAATTTGCAATTCAGGAATTCCGCGAGCTCTAGCTGCTTCAACATAATCTGCTTGCAAAGTTTGCTTCAGATTCACCCTGACAATTCGCTCAAAAATGCCACTCAAAAGAATGCCCAGCGTCAAACTCGGGAGTGCCAAATAATGCAAACTTGTGAAAAACTGACCGGGGTTAGCGCTCAAGAGACTGTCTACAGTGTACAGTCCCGTGTAGCCTTGGGGAGCTGGGAATGTTACCGGAAACCGAGTTCCCAACGGAAACCAGCCCAACTGTACGGCGAAAATCAACTGCAAAACCATGCCAGCCCAAAAAGCCGGCAGCGAGTAAGTAATAATCCCAAACAAACGGCCTGCTGCATCGAAAATAGTGTTGGGGCGGGATGCCGCCAGGGAACCGATACTGATGCCGACAATTAAAGCTATGGCCATGCTACAAACTGCTAATTCGACTGTCGCGGGGAAATAGTCTCCGATAATTTGCCAGACGGTTTGGCCGCGAGTGGTGATGGAGGTTCCCAAGTCGAAGCCCAGCAAGTCTTTCATGTATTTTAGATATTGCTCCCACAGGGGTGCGTCGAGGCCTAGTTGGGTTCGCATTGCTGCTTTGGCGGCGGCGGGTGCTCGCGAGCCGAGAATGGCATCTATGGGGTCGCCCGGAGTGGCCCGGAGTAACAAAAATACTGCTGTGGTGATTGTCCACAACATTAGGGGTGCGAGTAGCAAGCGGACAAAAATATAAGATTGCAGGGCTTTTGAACGAGACATAGGAATTGGGAATTGGGAATTGGGAATTGGGAATTGGGAATTGGGAATTGGGATTTGATTTTAGTGATTGTCGATCGACTTTTTGCCAATTCCAGATTTTCCGATTGCGAGCATCTGCATGGTGCTTTTATATTATTGCTGTCCCCGCTCGCGTATTGTATAAGAGAGCAGGGACGATCGCACTCAAACAAAAAAAGGCTTTTTACGAAAATGAGATGCTTCCTTCCTATTCGCCCAGTAGCGATTCAAATGCAGCTTGCAAAGACTTGATATCGCCTACTCTGGCTACTAACAAGTTTTCGCTGCCGGCATCCTGCAATCTATCCTTCCAATACTGGATGCTATCCGAGTTGTTCATCCAGAAACTAATCACGGTATTTACAACTCGATCGACATCCCAGCCGCGATAGGGAGAAATTATCTCTACCGATGCTACAAAAGAATCGAGAGTACACTTTCGGTTTCCCAAGTATTCTACACCTGACGGCTGCTGTTGTTGCAGTAATTCCTGCTGCTGGTTAAAAAACGTTAAAGTTGGAGATACGCCCAGGATTTCAAATGTATAGCTCATGTTATCCTCCCGAAGTATTATTTTGCTCAAAGGTCGATCGCGTAGCGGGGCGTAAGCCATTGTCCACAAAAGCCAAAAACACTTGACATTACGCAAAAATAGGTACACATGGCCGAGGCTCATGGAGGTCGCACCCAAAATTTTAGACTCCTGTTCAACCTCCTCGATCGAGGCGAGTAAATCTAAAATCTAAAATCTAAAATCTAAAATCGAGTGACGTTGCTGCCCTCGATGCACCACAAGATCCTTTAATTACAGTCTTGGCGTGCGATCGCGCTTTTGCCCGCTTATTCTATGAATAGCAAATTTTTTAACAGTCTGGTGTCAAATAACTTACATTTTTGACATCCCCCAGCCATTGAAAATTCTAATCTAATTTGTATTAACCAGCGGTAAGGCAGGCAACCTGCACTCGGAGAAAGCGATCCGATTTTAGGTTAAAGATTTTAGAATTGGGAATGACTGATGAATTAAGGAGTTGTATGCTTTTTTGACCTGGTGTGAGTTTTGGGGCTGGAGTTCGGGAGCATCTCATTTTTGTAAAAAGAATTTTTTTATAGTGCGAACTCGTATAGCTCGCGTATTATACGATACGCGAGCTCCCGACAGCACTATTAAATGCAAAACAGAGATGCTCCCTTGGAGTTCTCGATCGCGATCGCCAGATTCAGGAAAGTAGTACCATGATTAATATTACAATTTTTTTACAGTAGTGCTTGAAACCTCAGCGAAGTTTTGACCGGGCGGCTACCCCAATTCAATATTGCTGTGGGACTTTGTATAGCGGTTCTCACAAAGATGAGGTACGTTGTTGGGCTTCAGCCCTCTTGGTTTCAGTGGTTATATAACCTGTCAGTCATACCTCACCTTTTTGAGAAAGGCTATAACTTATACTATCTAGGGCATCTTGGAAACGACAAACGATACGCAAACCTCGTAGGTGTCAGAATAATATTGATGTTATTGAAAACTCTGAGCCGTCGTCTGATGAAAAGCTCGCCCAAGATGTCACTGAGCCTCGTCTTGCTGATGCCGCTGGTGGTGCAAATCTCCGTAGCAGTCGGCGTCACTGGATGGCTGTCTTTTCGCAACGGCCAGAAAGCCGTCAATGACCTTGCTACCAGGTTGAGCTTGGAAGTCGCAGCGAGGACTAAAGAAAATTTCCGCAGTTTTGGAGAGGTGTCTCACCTGTTCCTGCAAATGAATAATGCTGCGATCGCCTCTGGAAACCTAGACCCTGATGACTTCCCCAACTTAGAGCGCTTTTTTTGGAATCAGACCAAGCTGAGCGATCGCACTACAACCATCTACTACGGCGACGAACAGGGCAAATTCCTCTTGCTCAAACGCGAAGCAGATGAATTAGTATACATCAGAGACGAATCAACTGCTCCCAACCGCCAAATTTATCGCCTCGACAGCAAAGGAAACCGCACTGAGCTAATCAAAACCGCCCCCTACGACCCCCGTACTAGACCGTGGTATCAAGCTGCCAAACAGGCAGAAAAAGCCACCTGGTCTCCGATCTACGTCTTCACTGCCTCGCCAGTTCTCGGCATTACGCCGGTGATGCCTATTTACACTGAAACAGGAAAACTGCGGGGGGTATTGGCAATTGACCTGACTCTTTCTCAAATCAGCGATTTTCTCAAAAGTATCAAAATTAGCCCGTCAGGAGAAGTTTTTGCGATCGAGCGCAGCGGGGAAATAGTCGCCAGTTCCACAGATGAATTGCCGTTTATCACTGACAACAAAGGACAAAAACGGCTGTTGGCAACACAGAGCAAAAATTTGCTAATTCGATCGGCTTCCACATACTTGCAAACACGATTTGGCAGTTTTGAAGAAATTGACAGCCAAGGACAGTTTAGCTTCGATATAAAAGGCAAACGTCAATTCATTACGGTCGCTCCCCTGCGAGACGGCCGCGGTCTCGATTGGCTGATTGTCGTAGCAATCCCGGAAGCAGACTTTATGGAGCAAATTAACGCCAACACTCGCACAACTATTTTATTGTGCTTTTTTGCCTTCATACTGGCGATCGTCCTGGGAATTTTCACATCTCGCTGGGTTGTCACACCAATTACCCGATTGCTGGAAGCTTCCAAAGCTTTAACAAAAATGTCCGAAGCTGCCGACTTCACCTCCGCCGAATTAGACGGCGAAGTCGAAGTCAAAGGCGTCAATGAACTCGGCGTCCTGGCTCAGTCTTTCAACCAGATGGCCAGACAATTGCGATCGTCTTTTGTAGCCCTAGAACGAACCAACTCCAGTTTAGAACAGCGAGTAGCAGAGCGGACTGCCGAACTCGAAGCCACCGAAGCAGAATTGCGGGCTTTGTTTGCAGCCATGAACGAATTAATTGTAGTTGTGGATGCCACCGGTCGCTATTTGAAAATCGCGCCCACAAATATGTCGCTGCTCTACAAACCAGCAGCAGAATTAGTTGGTAAAACTATCGGAGAGCTGTTCCCGCAAGCTACAGCAGACAATTTTCTCAACCACATTCGAGCAGCCTTAGATAGTCAGCAAACAGTTAGCATCGAGTACGATTTAACCATTAACGACCGCGAAATTTGTTTTGCCGCCAGCATTTCGCCGCTTTCAGAAGAATCCGTAATTTGGGTGGCTCGCGACATTACCGAACAGAAGCGAGCCGAATCAGTGCGGCGGATGAGGCAAAAACAATTGCTCAAACAAAATACGATTTTGCTAGAATTGGCAAGAAATAAAGCGCTATATCGAGGCGATTTGCAAGTAGCTTTAAGAGAAATCACCGAAGCGGCGGCTCATACCCTAGATGCAGAAGCAGCCGGAGCGTGGTTGTACGATGAAAGCCGATCTAAATTGCAATGTCTAGACCAATTTCACCGCAGTAACAGCGAGCATTCCCAAGGTGCCGAACTCGCAGCACCAGACTATCCAGCTTATTTTAAAGCTTTGGAAGAAGACCGGACGATCGCAGCCGACGACGCTCTCTCAGATATCAGAACCAGAGAATTTGTGGCATCTTACTTTGCACAAAACGGCACCACATCAACCTTAGATGCGCCAGTGCGACTGGGAGGCCAAACAGTCGGAGTCATCTGTATCGAACAGGTGGGAAGTGCTCGCCACTGGACAGTAGAAGAACAAAATTTTGCTGCTTCCCTCGCAGATTTGGTATCATTGGCGATCGAAGCCAGCGATCGCGATCGGACACAAAACGCCCTGCGTCAAGCAGAACAAAAATACCGCAGCATCTTTGAAAACGCAGTCGAAGGCATTTTTCAAACCACCCCCGAAGGTCGCTTCTTGAGCGTAAATCCATCCTTAGCCCGCATCTACGGCTACGCCACTCCCGAAGAATTGACATCAAATCTCACCAACATCAGACAGCAAACTTACGTCAATCCTCAACAACGCGAGAAGTTTATGCGAGTGATGAAAGAATCTGGACAAATTTCGGGGTTTGAGTCAGAAGTTTACCGCGTTGACGGCAGCATAATTTGGATTTCCGAAAGCGCCCGTGCAGTGTGCGACACGCGCGGTGAGGTAATCTACTATGAAGGTAGTGTCGAGGATATTAGCGATCGTAAAGTCTTTGAATCCGCCTTGCAACTCGCCCTAGAAGCAGCCGAAGCAGCCTCCACCGCAAAAAGCGCATTTTTAGCAAACATGAGCCACGAACTGCGGACGCCCCTCAATGCCATCATCGGCTACAGCGAAATGCTCCAAGAAGAAACCGAAGAATCCGGCTACAATGAACTCACCCCAGACTTAGACAAAATCCGCACATCCGGCCGACACTTGCTATCGCTAATAAACGACATTCTCGACATTTCTAAAATCGAAGCCGGTCGCATGGATCTCTACTTAGAAACCTTCGACATCGCCACCTTAATTGAAGAAGTCGCCGACACCGCCGCGCCACTAATTGAGAAAAATCATAACACTTTAAACTTACAGCAAATAGGCAATATCGGCACTATGCACGGTGACATTACCAAACTGAGGCAGATTTTATTGAATTTGCTAAGCAATGCCGCCAAATTCACTCACAATGGTACAATTACCCTCAGCGCCAGCCGAGAACAAATCGCCGGCTACAGCAGCGAAGCGACACCACAAAACAGTTCGGAACCTGCGGTAAATTCTCCATCCTCAAATCCCAGTAAAGAATTTTTAGTAGTTAATTGTACAGATACAGGAATTGGCATGAATCCCGAGGAATTGCAGAACATTTTCCAACCCTTTATCCAAGCAGACGCTTCTACCACGCGCAAATACGGCGGCACTGGTTTGGGACTAGCAATCAGCCAGCGTTTTTGCCTCATGATGGGTGGCAATATTTCAGTAAACAGTCAAGTCGGTGTTGGTTCTACTTTTACCATCCGCTTACCTATTAATACTTAAACAAGTAATTGGTCATTGGTCATTGGTCATTTTTTGCTTCGTCATTACCAATTCCCCATTACCAATTCCCCATTACCAGAAAGAATTGGTTGAAAGCAAGAAAGCGAGTGAGGGAGAAATTAAAATCCGACTATTCATTACTCCAATCCTCTTCCTTCTAGGTAGAGGTCGCTCTTAAACTGTCAACTGTCAACTGTCAACTGTCAACTGTCAACTGAACAATTACCTTTGAATGCTTCTCGGATCGAGAGCATCCCGCAATCCATCCCCCAATAAATTGAACGCCAAAACAGTCAAAATAATCAGCGTCGCCGGAGGCCAAACCAACCAGGGCTGCAACACTATAATTGAAGCATTCGTAGACAAAGATAGCAAATTTCCCCACGAAGGATCGGGCTGTTGAATTCCCAAACCAATCAAACTCAAAACCGACTCCGCCACAATAAAACCCGGAACCGACAAAGTAGCAGAAATAATTACATAAGTTGCAGTTTGTGGCAACACGTGGCGGACAATAATATAAATTGGGTTGGCGCCCATAGCCCGCGCCGCTTGCACGAATTCTAGCTGTTTAATTGACAGTACCTGACCGCGAATTACCCGCGCCAAACTCGCCCAACTGATAAATGAAGTAATCAGCACAATCAAAATAAATCGCTGAGCACTTGTCAATCCGGGCGGAAGGACTGCCGCTAGAGCTACTAATAAATAAAGACCGGGAATCGTCATCAATACTTCAGCAAAGCGCATTAAAATACTGTCAATCCAACTGCCGAAATAACCAGATATTCCTCCGATTAACAATCCTAAAGGAAAGGAAATTGCTATACCAACTAAACCAATACTGAGGCTAATGCGGCTGCCCTGTACTAAGCGGCTGAATTGATCGCGAGCTTGTTCATCAGTGCCTAAAAGGTTAATTTTGCCTTCTCCTGTAGTGCCAAACAGGTGGATATCCCAAGGCAAAATTCCTAAAAACTTATAGGGAGAACCTTTGACAAACAAACCAACAGCAGATGGTTTTTGCCAGTCTACAATTACCTCGCGAGCGCCCGTATTCGCATCCACCGGCCCCTGAGCAGTCGGGTAAACGTGGGGGCCGATAAATCGCCCGTCTTTGGTGCTTAAATAAATCTGAGTTGGTGGCAGCAAGGAACTGTTTAATTGAGAGTCGTAGGGGTCGTAGGGAGCCACAAATTCGGCAAAAAGTGCGACTGTATAAAAAATTAACAGCACTACGGCTCCCAACCGAGCTAGAGGATTATTTTTAAGATTTTGCCACCATTTCATAAGTTTTAGGTTTGAGATTTTAAGTTGGTTCGTAGTAAGGACTTTAGTCCTCCCAGGTTCGTAGTAAGGACTTTAGTCCTCCTAGGTTCGTAGTAAGGACTTTAGTCCTCCCAGGTTTGTAGTGAGGACTTTAGTCCTTTGCGAGCGTTTTTTTCGGAGAGTAAGAAGCGGTTTGAGGAGTGCGAGCGTCCCCGCTCGCTACATATAAGGAAGCGAGCGGGGACGCTCGCACTCACATAATAGCAAAACTGAGATGCCCCTAATCCTTTCTTCACGGAATCAGTAGCAAGGGCTGAATTCGTTACTAATACAATTTTTAGCAGAAAGAATTGGTTGAAAGCCGGAACCCTTGTAGGGAAAAATTAAAATCAGACTATTCATTACTCCAATCCTCTTCCTTCCTTTGTCAACTGTCAACTGTCAACTGTCAACTGTCAATTGAATGAAGGACTGAAGTCCTTACTACAAACCTTAAACTATTTTTTTTCATCGGCTACCAAAATTATTCTATTTTCATTTTCGGCAATTTTCCCCAATTCCTCGCCGTTAAAAGGATTGTAGAAAAACGAACCTGTTTGCGGAGGTAATTTGGGATTGAGTACAATTTCCACGATACTTTTGACCACCCCAGTCAGGGGAATTGCCAGGATAACTCCTAACAATCCTCCCACTCTACCTCCTAAGAGCAAAGCTGTAAAAATAATTACCGGACTCAACCCCGTGAGATTGCCCATAATTCGGGGTGCTACTAAATTATCCTTGATTTGCTGGAGACCGATCGCAACTGCCAACACTTGGAGCGCCAGCCACCAATCGATAAACGCTACAATTATACTAACAGTGCCGATGCCCAGCGTCGCTCCGATAAACGGAATTATTTCTGTCAATCCGATAAACACGGCAAACAACAGAAAAAACGGCACTTGCAGCCACCAAAAAGCCAGAGTTAGCGAGGTCGCCATAAAGAGTCCCAGCAATAACTGTCCCGAGACAAATCGCTGGAGGTTTCGCTGCAAAGTATCTGTGAGAACATAGCGAATATCCGGCGAAAAAATGCTGGTCAAACCCTGCCAAACTCTTTGACCGTCTAGCAGCATATAAAATGAAATTACCAGGATAAAAATTAAGTCGAGAAACCAGTTAACTGTACCGACAACTAAGCCTAAACTTGTACCTGCGATTGCTTGTACTTGTTCCTGGACTTTGGCTGATAACTGCTGTTCCAATATTTGCACGTCAAATGGTAAATTGCGATCGGCACTCCACGCTTGAAATTCGCCTAACTGCTGCCGCGCTGACTCCAGCAAGTCCGGGAACCTCACCCCCAACTGTCTCGCTTGACTGAATACGGGCGGTACAATAGTTAAACCGATGACTGCGACTACCACACCCGCCATCAAATAAACCAGCCCCGCAGCTATTCCCCGCGGCAAAAATACTTGCAGTCTGATTACTGCATAATTTAATAAGAATGCAATCAGTCCCGCTGTTACTAAAATGCTGACCAGTTCCCCAACATAATTGATAGCAGTCAGGGTAAACCATCCAGTCACTAGCACTAGCAACCAAGTAATTAGAAACTGTTGGACGGGAGTAAATACACTATTCATTGTGATTTTATCAATTAAACTGGCACAAGTTTTTTAGCTTCTGTGCCGTATTATACAACAAAGATATAGCAATCCTAAATGAATCGTATTTTTTTTACCCCACCCCAACCCTCCCCTTAGTAAGGGGAGGGAGTAAGAAGAAGTTCACAAATGATTTAGGATCGCTATATTAAACTATAGATTAGCAATAATCAGTTCAATATTAGATTAAATTCTTTTGGCAGTGATGAGTTGGTGATGGTAAAAACGCTCTGGGACAGAAAATCTGAGTCCGATCGCCCTGCAAGCGATCGCAAATCGCGCTAAGATTACTCTGCCTCAAAATCCCGATCGAGTCAAAGGTCGATCGCACAACCTCGGATCGAAATCGCGATTATCAGGTGAAATGGCGCCACACTCACCCACAAGGAGGAGGCGCGACCGATCGCACGCTCAGCTAAAATAAATTAGATATTAAAACCGCAATCTTTCTTTACAATATCAAAAACCCCAGGCTCAAACCGGCGGGAGGAACTACCGTGACGAATCAAGTTTTTTCAGAAGCAGAAGAACAGCAACCGCTTGTCCCCGTGCAGAGCGGGCGCGACAGCAAATCAGCAGTGGATGCGCCTGAAACTGGCATCTCAGATACCTCTCGCTGGCACTTCTCCTCTGAAGAAGATGAACGAGAAATAGCCTTAGAAGTTCCAGACGAACAATCAGAAGTTTCCGAAGCTGAAGAACCAGAAGTTCCTCCCAGTAAAGGACTCAGGTGGCCGACGCTGTTGGCGGGCGCAGGGATTGGCGTAGCTGCAACGCTGCTAGCAGTACACTTGACTGCGGGCCAGAAGAGCGCGCGTCCCCCAGTTGCAGCCCCAGCGGCGGCTCAGCAGGGGACGCATCAGACGGTGACAGTGGCTGCTGTGGAATCGGCCGAGGTGGCTCAAACTCTGGAAGCGACGGGGACTGTGGCGCCCTACGATTTGCTGCCGGTGCTGCCGCAAGCCAACGGTTTGCAAATCAAGCAGGTTTTGGTAAAAGAAGGGGATGCGGTAGAAAAAGGTCAGGTAATGGCGGTTTTGGATGATTCGGTGCTGCGATCGCAAATTGCCGAAGCCACTGCTAAGGTAGAATCGGCAGATTCTACGGTAGAACAAGCGCAAGCTCAGGTGCAACAAGCCCAGTCAGCCCAACAAGAAGCCCAAGCCGGCGTTGCTCAAGCCCAAGCCGGCGTTGAAAAAGCCGTCGCTGACGCAGCGCAAGCCAAAACGGGCGTGGGCCAAGCTCAAGCAGGTGTCGAGCAAGCCAAGGCTAGTGTCGAGCAAGCTAAGGCGGGGATTGCTTCTGCTGAGGCTAAATTAGCTCAAGCTCAAAGAGAAGTAAATCGCACCCAAAATTTGGCTTCCCAGGGAGTAATCAGCCAGCAAGATTTGGAAAAGCGCAAAACCGAGCGAGATACTGCTGTTCAAGATGTGAACAAAGCTAAGGCTGATTTGAATAAAGCTTTGGAAGAACAGAACAAAGCGGCGGAAGAAGTGCGATCGGCTCAAGCTAAAGTAGCTACAGCAGAAGCTAATATCAGTACGGCGAGAGCGGCCCTCAGCAGCGCCCGCGCTAAGGTGAATACGGCCGGCTCTGCTGTCAGCAGCGCGCGCGCAAATGTCGGGAACAATGCAGCAGGTGTTCGCAGTAATGATGCGCGAGTGAAACAGTTGCAAACTCAACTCGAACAAACAATTGTCCGAGCGCCGGACAGCGGTATTGTATCTGAAAGAATTGGTCGAGTTGGTGATGTTTCTTCGGGAAGTCAAAAACTATTTTCGATTATTCGAGGAAACAAGCTGGAACTGCAATTAAAAGTACCGGAAACTCAGGTTTCTCAAGTGCAGCCGGGAACGGCGGTGCAGATTACTTCGGATTCTGATAAGCGGATTAAGTTGTCGGGAACTGTGCGAGAAATTTCGCCGTTAGTTGACCCGCAAAATCGGCAGGCTACGGTGAAGATTGATTTGCCGACAAGTGAGTTTTTGCGATCGGGAATGTTTTTGCGCGCCTCGATTTCGACGGCGACGGCTCAAGGTTTGAAAGTTCCTGCTAAGGCTATTTTACCACAGTCTGACGGCAGTTCTATTGTTTACAAACTTGTGGGCGAGGATAAGGTGCAGGCTCAACCTGTGGAAGTTGGAGAGATTACTGGGGGAGCGGTTGGTGATTTGACGACTGCTCAGGTTCAGATTAAAAAGGGGTTGAAGGCGGGCGATAAAGTGGTGGTTGCTGGGGCTGGTTATCTTAAGGATGGCGATCGGATTAAAGTTAGTAGTCAGTAGACAGTTGGTAGTTGGTAGTTGGCAGTTGGCAGTTGGCAGTTGGCAGTTGGCAGTTGACAGTTGACAGTTGGCAGTTGACAGTTGGTAGTTGACAGTTGGTAGTCATTATTTATTGTAGGGTGCGTCAGGTGAGAATTTGGCGACGACAGACTAATAATTTTCCACGCTAAGCACCTTACGATTAGTTGCTTACTACTACATATTTGGAGCGGGCTCTCCGGCCTACTCCACAAGAATTTTAAGGAGAAGATTAGTTAGTTAGTTAGTAGATATTTGGAGCGGGCTCTCCGGCCCACCCCACAAGAATTTAAAGAAGAAGATTAGTTAGTTAGTAGATATTTGGAGCGGCTATCCGGCCCACTACACAAGAATTTAAAGAAGAAGATTAGTTAGTTAGTAGATATTTGGAGCGGCTCTCCGGCCCACTCCACAAGAATTTAAATAATAAGAACTATATTACCAATTACCAATTACCAATTACCAATTACCAATTACCAATTACCAATTACCAATTACCAATTACCAATTACCAATTACCAATTACCATTCCAATTATGTCTTTTAATATTTCGGCTTGGTCGATTAAACAGCCTGTCCCGACGATTGTTTTATTCTTGATTCTGACAATCGGGGGATTAGTATCCTTTCCGGTTTTAGGTATTGATGATTCACCGAACATCGATGTGCCTTCAGTTTCGATATCTGTCAGCCAACCGGGGGCAGATCCAGCCGAACTTGAATCTCAAGTTACGAAAAAAGTAGAAGATGCTGTGGCGGGTTTGGGCAATATTGACCACATTATTTCTACTGTTAATGACGGTTCTTCTAATACTACAGTTAACTTTTTGTTGGGCACAAATAGCGATCGCGCTACGAATGATGTCCGAAATGCGATCGCCCAAATTCGCCAAAGCCTGCCCCAAGACATCAACGATCCAGTCGTCAAACGGGTGGAATTTGCCGGTAGTTCCATTATGTCCTACGCCGTCGTTTCCGATCGCCAAACGGTAGAACAGCTAAGCGAATTAATCGACCAAAACATCAGCCGTGTCCTGTTGTCGGTCAAAGGTGTCGCTCAAGTGCAGCGAATCGGAGGCAGGGACAGGGATATTCGAGTTGATTTAAACCCCGAACAACTGCAAAGTCTGGGGATTACAGCTACCCAAGTTAACGACCAAATTCGCAATTTCAACATCAATCTTCCCGGCGGACGCACGGAAATCGGCAATTCCGAACAAACAGTCCGCACTATCGGCAGTGCCAAAACTATCGAACAGTTGAAAGCTTATCAAATTACTTTACCTAAAGGCGGTTTTGTGCCGCTTTCGGGCTTGGGAAAAGTTGAGGAAGGCTATGCAGAAGCGCGTCAGGGCGCGCGGCTCAATAACAAGCCTGTTGTAGCTTTTGCTATCCTCCGCAGCACTGGCAGCACTCTCGTTACTGTAGAAGAAGCGGTGCGGGCAACTGTTAAGAAAATGGAAAAAACTTTGCCGCCTGATGTGAAGCTTGAACTTATTTATACTTTAGCAGATCACATCCGAGATTCCTATGAAGCTTCTGTGGATGCTTTAATTTTGGGGTCGGTTTTAGCGATTATCACGATTTTTATATTTCTGCGGGATTGGCGGGCTACTTTGATTGCTGCTGTGGCTTTGCCGCTGTCGGCAATTCCTACTTTTGCTGTACTGAGGATGGTGGGATATACGCTTAACGGTATGACTTTGTTGGCGCTATCGCTGGTGGTGGGTATATTAGTCGATGATGCGATCGTCGAAATTGAAAATATTGAACGGCACGTCGGGATGGGGAAAACGGCTTATCAAGCTGCTTTGGATGCTTCTGCTGAAATTGGTTTAGCTGTCGTTGCTACCACGATGACGATTGTTTCGGTGTTTGCGCCGGTGGCTTTTATGCCGGGAATTCCTGGTCAGTTTTTTCGACCTTTTGGCGTGACGGTTTCGGCGTCGGTGTTATTTTCGCTGTTAGTAGCCCGCACTGTGACTCCGATGATGGCGGCTTATTTATTTAAGGAGAAAGGACATCATGAGGAACTTAAAAAAGACCAACTTTCTTATCAGTACCGCCGACTTTTGACTTGGGCTCTGAAGCATCGGGCGATCGTCCTAATTTTAGCTGTTGCTTTATTTTTCGGCAGCGTTCAGTTAATTCCTTTCATTCCGACTGGGTTTATCGATCGCGATGATACCGGACTTTCGACTGTTTCCATTGAATTGCCGCCCGGTTCTACCTTGTCGCAGACAGATTTAGCAGTGCAGCAAGCAACTAAATTATTGCTCGCCCATCGGGCCGTAAAAAGCGTTTTGGAGACCGAAGGCGCTCCGACAGTATCCGGGGGGCCAGGTGGTGGCGGAGGGGGCGCTAGTGGCGTAAATACAGCCAGTCTGTACGTGAAATTGAAACCCGCCAATCAGCGGATCGGACAACAGAAGTTTGAGGAGGAAATGCGGCCGAAACTTGCCGATGTTCCCGGTGTGCGGCTGAGTTTTGCTCAAGGGCGTGTGGGCGGTAGGAAGCAAATGTCGATCGTCCTCAAGAGCGAAAATGCGGAGGCTTTAACCAAAACTGCGGAAACTCTGACGCAACAAATGAGGCAACTTCCGGGACTGATTGAGGTACAATCTAGCGCGAGTTTAGTCAAGCCGGAAATTTTGGTAAAACCCGATCCAAATCGGGCGGCGGATCAGGGTGTTTCGGTGCAACAAATTGCTCGCACTGCTTCTTTGGCAACGATTGGAGATATTGACTCAAATCTTGCTAAGTTTGATTTGCCCGATCGACAAATTCCGATTCATGTGATGTTGGCGCCGCAGTTTCGCAGCGATATCGAAACAATTAAGAATCTGCAAATACCGGGTAAAAATAATACTTTAGTACCGTTGAGGGCAGTGGCGGATATTGCTTTGGGTAGCGGGCCTTCTCAGATCGATCGCTATGACAGAGCTCGTCAAGTATCTGTAGAGGGCAATTTGTTGCAAGGTACGACTTTAGGAGAAGCTGTTGCTGCGGTGAAAAAACTGCCTGCAATGAATCCTTTACCCCCTGGCGTGGAACAAGAATCTTCGGGCGATGCAAAAGTTATGCAGGATATTTTCAGCGGTTTTGCGGGGGCCTTGGGAACGGCGGTACTGTTTATTTATGGTGTGTTGGTGCTGTTGTTTGCCAATTTCTTGCATCCGGTGACGATTATGGCGGCATTACCTTTATCTTTGGGTGGCGCGCTGTTGGGACTTTTGGTAGGACAAAAATCTCTCGGTTTGTACGCTTTGATTGGTGTAGTGTTGCTGATGGGAATTGTGACGAAGAATTCGATTTTGCTGGTTGATTACGCGATTATGAATCAGAAGGAAGGCGAACCGATGTATGAGGCGACGCTGGATTCTGGTGTAGCGCGGTTGCGGCCGATTTTGATGACAACGATCGCCATGATAGCTGGGATGGTGCCGATCGCGCTGGGAATTGGCGCGGGATCTGGGGTGCGGAGTCCGATGGCGATGGCGGTAATTGGCGGTTTGATGACTTCTACGCTATTAACTTTGGTGGTAATTCCGGTGGTTTATACCTACATGGATGGCTTGCAAGTCTGGATTTTCGATCGGGTGCGGGGGAAGAAAAGAGGCCAAGGGCGATCGAATATCTCCGGGTAGGGAAACGGGCACTGCCGTCTCTTCCTGCGTCAGGAGAAGGCTTTTGGAGTGTACGGTGCGTCAGATCTCAGGTTTGTCCGAAAAATTCCGGCGATCGAGACTGACGCACCCTATTAATTTTGCCGCCATGGGCGATCGGCAACCCCAAAAAATAATTCTCAAAATCATTGACTCAAAATCCCAAAATCGTCGTATAATGTGTGTCTAGTCATTATTTACCGCAATCCCTAAAAAGTAAAAGCCAGTAAAACAGACTAAGCGCGGACGTAATTCAGTGGTAGAATGTCAGCTTCCCATGCTGAACGTCGTGGGTTCGAGTCCCACCGTCCGCTTTAACTGAATTTTCATACAACTATGAAAATTAATTAGTGCTATCAATTCGATCTATGGCTAATTTCTTAACCGCTGCATTATATAAGTTCGTTGAACTATCCGATTTTGCCGATTTGAAAGCACCGCTAATCGATTGTTGCAACAAAAACAACGTCAAAGGCACCATCTTGTTAGCAGCCGAAGGCATCAATGGTACGATCGCCGGTTCATCCGAGGGCGTGCGCGCAGTGCTGGCATTCTTGCGTAGTGACGCGCGTTTTGCTGATTTGGTTCACAAAGAATCTTTCTCAGAAAAAGCACCGTTTTACCGCCTAAAAATCCGCTTAAAACGCGAAATCGTCACGATGGGAATACCCGATATTAATCCATCTCTCATGGCTGGCAAATATGTCAAGCCCGATGAGTGGAATAAGCTGCTTGACGATCCTGATGTTGTCGTAGTTGATGTGCGTAACGACTACGAAGTATCTATGGGTACTTTTGCAGGCGCTATCAATCCCAAAACCAAAAGCTTTTCCGAGTTACCTGAATGGGTGCAGCAAGAAACTGCTTTGCGCGATAAACCCAAGGTGGCAATGTTTTGCACGGGTGGCATTCGCTGCGAAAAATCTACTGCTTTTTTGCGATCGCAAGGTTTTCAAGAAGTCTATCATCTCGAAGGCGGGATTTTAAAATATTTGGAAACGGTTCCGGAAGCAGAAAGTCGTTGGGAAGGTGAATGTTTTGTCTTTGATGAACGGGTTTCTGTTGTTCACGATTTAAAACCTGGTAACTATGAACTTTGTCGCGGTTGTCGTCACCCGATTAGTGAGGAAGATAAGGCTTCTGAATTTTTTGTCCTGGGCGTGAGTTGTCCTCATTGTCATGACTCGAAAACCGAAGCTAAAAAACAAGCTTTATTAGAGCGGCAGCATCAGATTGAGCTTGCTAAGCGTCGCAACGAAGTACATATGGGCGCGTGCTATGATGCTAAGGAAAAATCCGATGGTGCGATCGACTAAAAGGTATGTTGTTGGGCTTGGGCCCCAAGAGCGCTGAAGCGCAACTACGTACCAAGAAAGGTATGTTGTTGGGCTTGGGCCCCAAGAGCGCTGAAGCG